>JANNFJ010000216.1:0-12531 GCA_031379725.1 Calothrix sp. OTE_75_metabat_31 | reverse complement strand
CTGATTTATTTTTAATCCTTACTGCCAAAATATCTAGAGCTTTTTGATTTTTCAGATTAAATAATTCTACCCAATCAGGCATAAATGGTATTACTTCTCGGTATCCTGTTTTTGTGTCTTTACTTACTTTCCATGTATTGTTTGCATTATCAGGTGATAACCACCAATCTATGTCAGGTTTGACAAATAATTCTCTAGGACGTAAGCCATAAGTAGCCAACATTCCATATACCCATTGCCATAATTGCCAGTTATCTCTTTCTTCAGGTCTACTAGCAGGACGTGTTAAAGCATAAATTCTATATTTATCATATCCCTCAATTATCTCCTTATCTGAAGGGATTACTCTTTCTGATGTTTCAGGTCGCTTGGCTTTTAAAACTGATAAATCGGTATTAAGTTTGAAGACTTTATTTAATACACTTGCTATTCGTAAAAAAGCCCATTTTTTACTATCTGTGTCTAGTAAATCAAATTGAGCTTTTAATTCTATAGAATTAAATTTTTTATCTTTGGTGAATGATGAATTTATCACTCTTTTGTAATTTGTGAATGTATGCTCACTTTTAATATCTCTTTTGTGGGTCTTAAAATATTCTTCTTCAAACTTCTCCAGTAACTCACCAATTGTAGGTACTTTAGTTTCTTCTTGTTTTATGCCTAAGTACTTCTCATTCCACTCGAATTGTTGACGTGCAATGAGTGTACCTAACGCGTAAGCTTCTTCTTCTGCTGTTTTTAGTCCATCCAAGTTAGCGGGTATACCTGGACTGATTAGCTGTTGATACGATTTAACCTTGTCACTACCGGGTTTAGGTGGAAGTGTAGCCTGTAGCTGAATAGAACTGCCTGAAACTTTTAATCCTACCTTACATTTACTAGCCTTGAGCCTAGCCTTAACTTCCTCTAGCTTCTCCTCAAACTTCAGCTGCAAGTGCGCTTCAGTTGCTTTGATGTGTTTCATTGTTCCCTTATAGCTACCGTCTGTAGAGTTCGGTGGTTCAAAATCGCTAAAGATATCGCCGTTGGTAGGTTGATTGGTAAAATCCTTGCACAGCCTGGTTTTTGGCATGACTTAAATTTGACTTAATTTAATAGTAGTTTTTGGGGAAAATAAAAAAGTTAGCAACTAACAAATTTCTATGTCCTATATAGTTAGTAGCTAACTTTGCATCAATATAATATACAATACTCAATGCAATTACTGCAATCGAAAATATGATTGTGCTAATGAAAGTCGTCCTGGTGTGGTTAGCGAATTGCTGACTCCCGAAGAAGCTGCACATAAAGTGTTAGTAGTTGCCAGCAAAATTCCGCAAATGACTGTATTGGGAATAGCTGGTCCTGGCGACCCACTCGCTAACCCTGAAAAAACCTTCCGTACCTTTGAGTTGATACAGGACAAAGCACCCGATATTAAACTTTGTTTATCGACCAACGGTTTAATGCTGACCGAGTATATCGATAAAATCAAACAACTCAATATCGACCACGTTACCATCACCCTCAACACCACAGAACCCGAAATCGGCGCTCAAATTTATTCATGGGTTCACTACAAACGTAAGCGTTACAGAGGTGTAGAAGGAGCCAAAATTCTGCTCGAAAAGCAGATGGAGGGTTTACAAGCGCTTCGAGAAGCCGATATTCTTTGCAAAGTGAACTCGGTAATGATTCCCGGAATTAACGACGCAAACCTTGTTGAAGTCAACAAAATGATTCGTTCGCAAGGTGCATTCCTTCACAACATCATGCCTTTGATTTCCGCACCCGAACACGGAACTCACTTTGGTTTAACTGGACAACGTGGGCCAAAACCCGTTGAACTTAAATCAGTACAAGACCAATGTGCGGGTAACATGAAAATGATGCGCCACTGTCGTCAATGTCGGGCAGATGCGGTAGGATTATTGGGAGAAGACAGAAGCCAAGAGTTCACAAAAGATAAGTTCATGGAAATGGCTCCTGAATACGACCTTGCTAATCGTCAAGACGTTCAAGAAGGAATCGAGAAATTTAGAGCCGAACTCAAAGCAGCTAAAGCAGAAATTCAACCTACAACCAAAATCGCCAATAACCCCAAAATCCTCGTTGCGATCGCAACCAAGGGTGGTGGTTTAGTTAATCAACACTTCGGTCACGCTAAAGAATTCCAAGTATACGAAGTCGATGGCAATGAAGTTAAATATGTAGGACATCGTAAAATAGACCACTTCTGCCAGGGTGGATACGGCGAAAAAGCCACAATGGACAATATTATCGAAGCTATATCCGATTGCAAAGCAGTATTAGTTTCCAAAGTCGGCGATTCACCCAAAGAAAAATTGGAAAATGCAGGCATTCAAGTAGTCGAATCCTACGACATGATTGAAAAGGTTGCTTTGGAATATTACCGAGAATGGTTAGAAAATAATAAATAGCTAGTTGTTAGTAGCCGGTAGTTAGTAATCCGTAGTCCGTTCATGGTTGACTGTTGGTGCTTGTTTTTGAGCAACTACCAACACCCAGCCAGTAACAATTAATCAACGAATAACTAATAAACTACCAAACTGGCAACTAATAGACATCTCAACAGGCGGGTTAACAAGAATTTTTCTGATAAATCTAGATATTGGTAAACCCGTCTCTACCTCCTCAATTACGAGTGCATTAATTACTTGCACTTATTATCAAATACTCAATTAACAAAAAACGCGAGGAGTATTACCATGTCTTACAAGATTACCAGCAAATGTATTTCCTGCGACTTGTGCCTTCCCGTCTGTCCTACTGGTGCAATTCAAATTATTGATGGCGAGCGAGCAATAGATTCCAGCCTCTGTAACGGTTGTAGCGATACTATCTACACTGTTCCTCAATGCCTCGCTGGATGTCCCACTGGTAACAGCTGTGTCAAAATACACAATAATTACTGGGAATCTTGGTTCTATACTTACACAAAATGTATAGCAAAATTGAATAATCAAGATAATTATTGGGAACGTTGGTTTAAAAACTACTCTCAGAAATATTCAGAACAATTAGATAGAAAACGTTCTTCACAAGCGGCTTAGTTAGTTTAAAGTTACGAGGGGCGGTTTATCTATGCCCTGCTAAATAACGATAATTTTGGTTAACCCGCCTGTACAAGAGTTTTAAATTAATTTAAAAGCTCGTTATCTGAATGCAGTTTACCAATCAACTATAGCTACGAACTAATAATCAGTAACCATCAAAAATATTTAGATTACCAGCAATGAAGAAAGATTGTATTTACCTCGATAATAACGCTACTACAAAAGTTGACCCTGAAGTTGTCGAGGCAATGTTGCCCTACTTCACCGAATACTACGGCAACCCCTCCAGTATGCACACCTTCGGCGGGCAAGTAGGCAAAGCAGTAAATAAAGCCCGTGCCCAAATAGCAGCTTTACTCGGTGCTGACGAATCCGAAATCATTTTTACAAGTGGTGGAACAGAAGGAGATAATGCCGCAATTCGCGCCGCATTACTCGCCCAACCCGACAAGCGTCACATCATCACAACCCAGGTCGAACACCCAGCAGTATTAGCACAGTGCAAACAGCTAGAAAGCAAAGGTTACACGGTAACTTACTTATCAGTTAATCGCCAGGGACAGTTAGATTTAGACGAACTCGAAGCTGCGCTCACAGGTAACACTGTCCTGGTTTCGATTATGTATGCAAACAACGAAACTGGCGTTATCTTCCCCATCGAGCAAATTGGTTTGCGCGTTAAAGACAGCGGTGCATTATTCCATGTTGATGCAGTCCAAGCAGTGGGAAAAATTCCCCTCAACATGAAAACCAGCACTATTGACATCTTAACCATGTCCGGTCACAAAATTCATGCTCCCAAAGGTGTAGGTGCATTGTATGTAAGACGTGGTGTTCGATTCCGTCCTATGCTGATTGGTGGAGGACAAGAACGCGGACGACGTTCGGGAACGCCAAATGTACCAGCAATTATCGCACTCGGAAAATCCGCCGAATTGGAATTGATGCACATGGAAGAAGCCACCAAGCGCGAACGAATATTACGCGACAGGCTCGAACAAACTCTCATAGCTCAAATTCCCGACTGCGAAATTAACGGTTATGGTTCCGAACGCTTGCCTAATACTACTAATATTGGTTTCAAATACATCGAAGGTGAAGCAATTCTACTTAGTTTAGATCAACACGGCATTTGCGCTTCTTCAGGTTCTGCTTGTAGTTCGGGTTCCCTCGAACCATCCCATATCCTCCGAGCAATGGGATTACCTTATACCACCTTACACGGCTCGATTCGCTTCAGTTTGTGCCGTTATACTACGGAAGCCGAGATTGATGCAGTTATCGCCGTAATGCCCGCTATTATTAATCGCTTACGCGCCCTCTCACCATTTACGGACGATTCTTCCGCTTGGTTGCAAGAACACGAAAAAACCTTAGCGATTAAGTAGTGAGTGCTATAGCCTAAAAGCGCATTTAACCGTAGGGTGTGCTGAGTAAAAAATGATCCAAGGGCGCAAGCATTAGCTACCCTACCAAGGCTTTCGGGCAATGCATAATTAATTCCTACCAGATGTCTAATAGTCATTACTTAAATTTTACTTACTTTCCACTCCACACTCTAACTCAATACTCAATACTTACTACTCATAACTTTAGTAAACATATGTGGGAATACACCGACAAAGTATTAGATTTGTTTTATAACCCTAAAAATCAGGGCGTTTTAGAAGATAAAGGCGAAACAGGAATTAAGATTTCGACAGGGGAAATAGGTTCAATTGCTTGTGGCGATGCCTTGAGATTGCACCTTAAAATAGATATAGAAAGCGATAAAATTCTCGATGCTCGATTCCAGACATTTGGTTGCACTAGCGCGATCGCATCATCGGAAGCTCTGGTAGAATTAGTCAAAGGATTAAGTCTCGACGAAGCGCTTAAAGTTACTAATAGAGAAATTGCCGACTTCTTAGGGGGTTTACCCGAAGCTAAGATGCATTGCTCGGTAATGGGACAAGAAGCCCTCGAAGCAGCTATTTACAACTATCGCGGTATTGAGCGTGACGTACACGAAGAAGACGATGAAGGCGCTTTAATTTGTACATGCTTCGGTATAACCGAGAACAAGATACGTCGTGTCATATTAGAGAATAAATTGACTAGTGCTGAAGATGTAACAAATTATGTCAAAGCAGGTGGCGGATGCGGTTCCTGCCTGACCACAATCGATGATATACTTCAATCAATAGAACTCGAAGCGATTAAAGCACTAGCTACAATTAATGCTACTAGCTCAGTAAATAATTCCGGGGAATCAGCACCTCGTCCCCTCACTAACGTTCAAAAAATTGCACTAATTCAAAAAGTTCTTGATGAAGAAGTTCGTCCCGTCCTCATCGCCGACGGGGGAGATGTCGAACTCTATGATGTAGACGGCGATATAGTTAAAGTGTTACTCCAAGGTGCTTGTGGTTCATGTTCCATTAGCACCGCCACATTAAAGATAGCAATAGAAGCTAGATTGCGCGATCGCATTAATCCCAACATTGTAGTTGAATCCGTAGGTTCGTTAGTTAATCGTTAATGGTCAATAGTCAGTGGTTAGTAGTTATTAGCAAATGACGAAGGACAAATAACAATTGACAACTGACAAATGACAAAACACAAAGGGTAAAAATATGTTAGACACCTCAAACATTTTAGCGGTTGAACGTCCGCCACCTACTTCAGGCGACGTTCACCCAGCGGTAACAACTGAAATTACCGCACTTGTAACTGAAAAACCCACAGACCAACCAATTGCAGGAGAGAATCATGGCTGTTGACCAAAAAATTAGACAGATAGCATTTTACGGTAAAGGTGGTATTGGTAAGTCCACCACATCTCAGAACACGCTTGCAGCAATGGCCGAAATGGGGCAGCGGATTCTCATCGTTGGTTGCGATCCAAAGGCTGACTCGACACGCTTAATGTTGCACTCGAAAGCACAAACTACCGTATTGTCTTTAGCTGCTGAACGCGGTGCGGTAGAAGACCTCGAACTCGAAGAAGTAATGTTGACCGGTTTCCGTGGCGTTCGTTGCGTAGAATCTGGTGGTCCAGAACCCGGTGTAGGTTGTGCAGGTCGCGGTATTATCACCGCTATTAACTTCCTAGAAGAAAACGGCGCTTACCAAGACGTTGACTTCGTTTCTTACGACGTATTAGGTGACGTTGTATGTGGCGGTTTCGCTAACTGCCACTAAATCAGATATTATTGGTAAATCGTTATTTTTGCGTTGGTCATGCGCGATTTATCAAGGGCATTGGGGTATTGTCGGGTTAGCACCCAACGGCAGCATACAGAAGGGCACGGGTTAGAACGTTATATTGCTCGGTTAGAACAGTATGGTTTAACCGAAGAACAAATACATTGGGATATCGAATCGGGAGCTAGTGAGAAAAGGAAGGGCTATAATCGGGTGTTGGAATTAGTGCGATCGCGCCAAGTAGATAAAATAATCGTCCCGTGTTTCGATCGGTTCACACGATCGGCTTTGGGTTGGGAAGTTGCACGGCAGGAATTACAGGAGTTTGGGGTTGAATTGATATTTCTTGATGGTGGTAGTTTAGACCTTGAGACACCAGAGGGTCTATTTACCAGTCGAATTTTAGCCGCTATGTCAGCACAGGTTAGGGATAAAAATAAATATAACGCTACCCAAGGACACAGGTATTTTCAAGAAAAAAGAAAGATTTACCAAGCAATATTTGGCTTTCTCAAAGATGGCGATACGGTTGTCTTGAATACTAAGCAATACAGGAATACAGATAAAACACATGCCTCGGTTGCTCGTGAATGCGTCGAAATATTTATCGAGTCGGGAGAATTATCGAAAAGTATTAGAAGATTAACTGAGAAATATGGGTTAGAGCGTGTTGGTAAGTTTAAATTTGAGGACTTCCCCAGAGATGTGTCCTCATTCCGTCGATGGCTTGAAAATCCCCAACTATGTGGGATGGTTTGCTATTACCCCTTTGATTCTGATAAAAAGCTAACTTTGCAATCAACCCATGAAGGGATTATATCGGTAGCACAACATCAGCAGATAAAACAAATCTTAGCGACCCATCCATGTGGTAGACGTAGATACATTACAAACCCGTTAGTGGGGTTGTGTAAATGTGCAGAGTGCGGTTCGACGATGGAGAAGCGCTCAACAAAAATAAATGGTAAAACTTACGAACACTTGAAATGTCCAGGTGCGTACCCAAAACCGCGTCAACCAAGAAAGTGTAACGTGCGAACTTATTTTAGGTTGGAAGATGCAATTGATGCTGCGATCGCTGCATTAAAGGAAAAAGCTGAAAGTATCGCTGATAATATGCCAGCCGAAACGACAGAGGTAGTCCCAGTCGAAATACTAGAGTTACAACAGCAAATCCTCAAGCTGAAGCAACTAAATGACCCCGACTTTCACAGCACGATAAAAATCAAAGAACAAAAATTAGAAGGCTTAATAAAAACTTCAGAATTTGATTTAGTAGCAGATGCAGGTAGAACCCAGGTTTTGCGTGGCATTGCCATGACTAAGGGGTTTTGGGAGGCAGTTACCAGAGAGGAACTAACTGCCATCTTTCACGAATTAGTTGAAGAAGTGGATTGTTCGGTGGCAGGTCGAGTGCAATCCTTTGCCGCACGACTCAAAATTTGATTTCGTTCGTCTTCACTCAGAGAAGCTAGGTACCTGTCTGCCACTGCCCACAAGATATCTGCTACTTTTTTAGAAATTGTCATTGTTCTGTGTCGATCCGATTATTTTTAGGTTAGTTCGTTGCTAAAAAATTTCTGTTAGTGGGGAACTAAGGTGTAAATTCCCCAATACGATTGCTTCTTTTCGCTCGTAAGTCCAATAGTTGCCCGCCGCCAAAGTGCGATATGCGCTCTAGCAATTGGCGAAGCTTTTCGCACTTACTCGATTACTGGAGTTTTGAGGTATATTTATGAACTTTTACGTCACGTACCCCTGATGGCAGCTTCCGTAACAGTCTCAGTAGCTAACGCACTGTTTTAAAGCTTTCTTTATCATTTTTATCAAGCTGATAAAAAGCATATTACATAAAAAATATTTATTTATTAAAGACTCAAAACGCTAATTTTGTTGATTTTTTAAGATTATATTCCAGACATATTTATTGATTTCGTATGAATTAACTATCTATATATATTTTTAGGAGACTTGATTATTAAGTTCTAGTAAAAAAATCGTGAAATAGCTTCAAATTACTATTTCAGGATAATTACGCTTATTTTTTTTGAGCGAGACAGTCAAGATATATGCATCTAGGAATCAGATTTTATTTTATGAAACTGCTTGTCTAGGTACATAACAAGGAACTTTTAACAGGGAGTAACTAGAAAGGAAATAAATTAATATTCGTCAATTCAGCTTTAACAACACTCCAACTAGTACGTGAAGGCAGTAGCGTTAAGCTTTACCTGCTACTAGTTTTTTAAAATAACAAGTAAATGCATACATTTACTTAAGTTTAATCGTGAGATTTCCACGACTATTGTTGAACCGACTAACATAAATGCCCAGGGCAAAACTTATGGCAGATAATAATCTCTCAATTTTCAACTCAATACTACCAACTACAGCAACAGAAATCATCACTGATTACGACACATCAACAAGTACAGCATCTCTCTTACCCAGTTACATAAATGTCACCATTACTAATGGCGGACAACTGAATGGAGTCTATGATGCTTGGTGTGTTAATAGTACCGTTGCAATGACTAGAGGTACTTATAATCAAGCTAGTGTATATTCCAGCTACGGCAACATACCCACTGGTATCCTTTATGCAGGTTCGCAAACAACCAATTCATCTGCTGAACAATATCTAAATCAACTTAAGCAAATCAACTGGTTGATAAATAACGTTACAGAAGCAAGTAACGTAGTCAACGGCAAATACCAATACAATAATGTTGACTACACTTGGGGTGATGTACAGCTAGCTATATGGAAACTGCTGGGAGAAACACCAGTATTAGATAACGTAGACTACGACTCATTGGAAGTCTATAGTCAGCAGAAAGCAGATGCGTTAGTAAGTTTTGCTGTAACCAATGGCACTAATTTTGTACCAGTGGCAGGGCAAGATTTTGGAGTAATTGTTAAAGGTCATAACCTGCAACCGATCTTGATGGAAGTTAAGACAGCAGGTATTGGAGATTTCGTTTGGCATGACTTAAATGCCAATGGGGTTCAAGAAGCTAACGAAGAAGGAATAGATGGTGCAACAGTTACGTTACTTGATGGCAACGGTAATGTTGTTGGCAACACTACTACTGGAGACAACCCCTATACAACACAAGTAGAGAAGGGCTGGTATCAGTTTGGACCGCTACTGCCTAGTACCTATCAGGTAAGATTTAGCGTACCAGCAGGTTTTAATACAGTTAGTCCCTACCTGCAAGGCAACACATCTCTAGATTCCAATGCTAACCCCGGCAATAATTTGACCTCCGCACCTGTTACCTTAGTTGGTGGGCAGGTTAACAGAACTATTGATGCAGGGTTCTACAAAACAGCATCCTTGGGAGACTTCGTATTCAATGACGGCAACAACAACGGTATTCAAGATGTAGGAGAAGCAGGAGTAGCAGGGGTAATAGTACAATTAATTAGCCCCGTCAATGGTAGTGTCATCGCTACAACCACTACAGATGCAAATGGTGGTTATAACTTTAGTGGCTTAAAACCCGGAGATTATCAAGTTAAATTTACATCTCCAACAGGTTATACCTTTAGCACAGCCAATGTGGGAGATGACAGCAAAGATAGCGATGCTAACACTACAACAGGTTTAACCCAAACAGTCACCCTCACATCAGGAGAATTTAACGGCACAGTAGATGCTGGGTTAGTACGGTTAGCAAGCTTAGGTAACTTTGTCTTTGAAGACAAAAACGCCAACGGTATCCAAGATGCAGGGGAAGCAGGTATAGCGAATACCACAGTCAACCTGTTAGATACAGCAGGTAACGTTATTGCCACCACAACCACAGACGGTAATGGACTCTACTCTTTCAGCAATCTGCAACCAGGGGATTATAAAGTTCAATTTGTCCAACCCAATGGCTTTAATGGTGTTAGTCCCGTCAATGCAGGTAGCAACGATGCGGTTGACAGCGATGGACTTATCACCGATGCAGTTAACCTCTCTGCTGGAGAGAATGACACCACAGTTGATGCAGGGTTCTATAAAACAGCATCCTTGGGCGACTTTGTATTTAATGATGTCAACAACAATGGCATTCAAGATGTAGCAGAAGCAGGAGTCGCAGGGGTAAAAGTAGAATTAATCAGCCCTGTTGATGGTAGTGTCATCGCTACAACTACCACAAATGCAAATGGTGTTTACAACTTCAGCGACTTAATCCCTGGAAATTACCAAGTTAAATTTACATCTCCAACTGGCTATATCTTCAGTACAGCAAATGTAGGAGATGACAGCAAAGATAGCGATGCTAATTCCACAACAGGTTTAACCCAAACAGTCACCCTCACATCAGGCGAATTTAACAGTACATTAGATGCCGGGTTAGTAAAACTAGCTAGCTTAGGTAACTTTGTCTTTGAAGACAAAAATGCCAACGGTATCCAAGAAGCAGGAGAAGCAGGCATTGCCAATGCCACCGTCAAACTGTTGGATGTATCAGGTAATGTTGTCAGCACCACCACTACAGATAGCAATGGACTGTACTCCTTCAGCAACCTGCAACCAGGGGATTACAAAGTTCAATTTTTACAACCCAATGGCTTTAATGGTGTTAGCCCAGCTAATGCAGGTACCGACGATGCCATTGACAGTGATGGATTAATCACCGATGTAGTCAACCTCTCTCCAGGAGAGAATGACACCACAGTTGATTCAGGATTCTACAAAACAGCATCCTTGGGAGACTTTGTATTCAATGATGCCAACAACAATGGCATTCAAGAAACAGGAGAAACAGGAGTCGCAGGGGTAACAGTACAATTAATCAACCCCGTTGACGGTACTGTCATCGGTACAACCACCACAGATGCAAATGGTGGTTATAACTTCAGTGGTTTAACCCCTGGAGATTATCAAGTTAAATTTACATCGCCAACAGGCTATGTCTTCACCACAGCCAATGTGGGAGATGACAGCAAAGATAGCGATGCTAATAGCGCGACAGGCTTAACCCAAAAAGTTACATTAACATCAAGTGAATTTAACAGTACATTAGATGCCGGGTTAGTAAAATTAGCGAGCTTAGGTAACTTTGTCTTTGAAGACAAAAATGCTAATGGTATTCAAGAAGCAGGGGAAGCAGGCATTGCAAATGCCACTGTCAAACTGCTGGATGTAGTAGGTAATGTTGTCAGCAGCACCACCACAGATAGCAATGGACTATACTCCTTCAGCAACCTGCAACCAGGAGATTACAAAGTCCAATTTGTCCAACCCAATGGCTTTAATGGTGTTAGCCCAGCTAATGCAGGTGCCGACGATGCCATTGACAGTGATGGATTAATCACCGATGTAGTCAACCTCTCGCCAGGGGAAAATGATACCACCGTCGATTCAGGGTTCTACAAAACAGCATCCTTGGGAGACTTTGTATTCAATGATGCCAACGCTAACGGCATCCAAGATGTAGCAGAGACAGGAGTCGCAGGGGTAACAGTACAATTAATCAACCCCGCTAATGGTAGTGTCATCGGTACAACCACCACAAATGCAAATGGTGGTTATAACTTCAGTGGCTTAACCCCTGGAGACTACCAAGTTAAATTTACATCTCTAACAGGCTATGTCTTCACCACAGCCAATGTTGGAGATGACAGCAAAGATAGTGATGCCGACCGCACAACTGGCTTAACCCAAAAAGTCACATTAACATCAGGCGAATTTAACAGTACATTGGATGCCGGGTTAGTAAAACTAGCTAGCTTAGGAGATAAAGTTTGGTTCGACAACAACGCTAACGGCATTCAAGATACAGGCGAAGCAGGAGTGAGTGGTGTAACTGTCACCCTGACTAGCGGTGGAACAGATGGCATCATCAACGGGATTGGCGATACCACCATTACCACAACTACCAATGCTAATGGCAACTACAACTTCGCTGGATTAACACCAGGTCAACAATATCAAGTCGGTTTCTCTAATCTGCCTGCGGGATATCAATTTACTCAAGCTGATATAGGTGCTAATGATGCTGTAGATTCTGATGCTAATGCCAGTACTGGTAAAACTCAGATTGTTACCCTGGCTCCTGGGGAAAACAACCTAACTTTAGATGCAGGAATTTATCAAAATGCCGGCGACCTGTCAATTACCAAAACCGATGGTTTGACAACTGTTACCCCCGGACAGCAGATTACCTACACCATCGTGGCTAAAAATAATGGTCTGATTACTGCTACCAATGCCTTGGTGAGCGATGTCATGCCAACGAATCTCACCAATGTGACTTGGACTAGCGTAGCCAGTGGTGGTGCAACAGACAAT
>JANNFJ010000205.1:0-3897 GCA_031379725.1 Calothrix sp. OTE_75_metabat_31 | reverse complement strand
ATTAACCAAAGCTTGGTAGACAAAGGCTGCCACTTCTGCCCTTGTGGCTTCACGAGTGGGGTTAAGTTGCTTGACGGTGGGATAATTGACTACTAATCCCCTCGCTGTTGCAGCGGCAACTGGGCTAGTTGCATAATTAGGAATCTTCGCGGCATCGCTGTAGAACGAAATTGCGTTGGTATTCGCAGCAGTTAGTCCTAAACCATTCGCCAGTGAAACCAATACTTGGACGCGCTGAATTTGTTGTTGTGGCTTAAAAGTGCGGTCGGGATATCCAGAAATAAAGCCCCCACGTGCAGAAGCTTGGATGACTTGGAATGCCCAGAAATTGCTTTGAACGTCGGTAAAGTTAATCGCTTCTTTCTTCGCAGGCGGGTTAAAGGCTTTGGTAATAATTGCCGCAAATTGGGCACGGGTTACAGGTTCGTTGGGTTTGAAAGTGCCATCGGGGAAGCCAGCGATAATATTGCGAGATGCCAACGCTTCAATATACGCTTTTGCCCAATTGTCAGCGGTGACATCTTTGAAAGTAACTGCACCACCAACAATTGGAGGTGGTTCAACTTTGGCAACGACTAAATCAACTTTACCCAAAATCCGGGTAGGGTCTACATCATTACCAACAGCAAGGATTATTTTATCCTTAGTGAAGTTATAGATGTCAAAGAATTTTTTCGGGTCTTGTTTGCCGTTGTTGCGAATCAAGTTTTTACCAGGACTTTCTTGCGTACCTAAATCGGGTTCAGCGGTTTGAATCGCAATCAAACCGTTGTCGCGGTTATCTTGAATAACGTTGTTCCGCAATACTGGTTTCGCAGAACCGTTAACAACAACACCACTGTTGTTTTGAGTAATCTGGTTGTCGGTAATTAAAGGTGATGCAGTTTGACTGACTGCAATCCCAAACCCAGTATTTTGAAATAAGTTACCGCGAATTTCTCCTTTAGCTTGTTGGGCAACGGAAATACCATTCGCTTTATTGAGTGTAAAGGTGTTTCCTTCAATGATGGGATTACCTGTACCTGTAATAAAAACACCTTCGCGTCCGCTACTAGTGAATGTATTATTAGTAATTTTGGGATTAGTTGATTCTACCCAGAGTGCCGAACCCCGTTGACTGAGGTTAGTCACGCTAACACCTGAAATAGTTGCGTTGTTGTCAGCAAGAATGGTGATATCTTGCCCTGCGAAACTACGACTTGTGTATTTTCCGCTACCATTAATTAATACTGTTTGACCCTTACTTGCTTCATCACCACGTAGCGTTATACCTTGGCGAATATTGAGAGGGAATGTTTCACCACTTTGGCTATCGTATGTACCAGGTGCTAATTGAATAACATTACCAGCTTGGGCTTTTTTGAGGGCTGAAGTAATCGATTTTAACGGTGCAGTTTCGGTTGAACCAGCAGCGCTATCATTCCCAGTAGCTGGGTTGACGTAAATTACTGTACTTTGTGCGGGTGCTTGTGCGGTGCGGATGGGAAGAGTAATTTTGGGGGTCGCACCTGCGTTTACTACTTGGGGTATCACCATTGACCCACCCGAAACCAGCAGTAAAGCAGCGAGTCCTACTGGCAGGGTACGCTTTGAGGTGATGCGGCTAAAAAGAAAATTTCGACGTTGCTGACTGTGTAAACCCCGATCTTTCATCTTGCTTAGTCTCTATGGCTTGGTAAATATAGTTATTTGAATTAGGTTTTATTTGCAGTAGTATTGCGATATAACCCATGCAAAACTATACCGGAAGAGTTACACAAAATCAGCACGGTTCTATATCAAAACTAAAATTTATCTTTGCAGATAGATGACGAATCATGTCTAAAATGCTTATAAAAGCACTGTGACCTAACTATCTATAGGTATTTTCGCCATTTGAAACACCTTCTCGGCTGTGAATTCCAATCCCGGAAACAGCGAATCGACAAATATTTCCTCCCCCATGTAGGTTTGCGGGGCAGCCGAAGGATAAAATAATGTGATGCTTCTAGCTTTACTATCTACTACCATTACCCGTATTACCCCTGCATTTAAATAGTCTCTAGCTTTTGCGGTCATTTGCCCAAAGGTTTGTCCAGGGGAAATAATTTCAATCACTAAATCGGGAGGAACGGGACATGCACCGTTTTCATCCCAATTGGCAGGCAAACGTTCATGTTTAATGTATAAAAGGTCGGGTGTTGGTACCCAATCTCTTTTTCGACGGGTTAGTGCAATAGACCATTCGGGATAGATTTCTCCCAATTCTTGCCCCCATTCCTCAAAAATCTGAATAAATGTGCGGGTAAGTTTGGAGTGATGAAATTTTGGTGACATTTTCTTAATTATTTGACCATCAACTAGTTCGTAGGTACTATCTCCCTCATCTGGGGGAAGATCGAGGAACTCTTGTAATGTAAATTCGTTTTGCGATCGCAATATCATAATCGAGGGTTTGGGGGTGTAATTTTATTTTAAAGTGCAATTATTTCGTAGGATAGGCATCTTGCCTGTCCTACAAAATATACTAAATAATTCCACAGAACAAACCCGGTATCTTGAAGATACCGGGTTTGTGAAACATTTATAACTGCAACAATTTGTATAAAAAATACGTCTAATCTACAATCACGTTGACTGGGTAAAATGAATTTTAAATTAGTATGGTTACGTAGATTATTACTATTAACTACTCTTTCCGGGGTGTTTTTTTCTAGCGTTCCGGCTTTTGCAGCGGAACAGGTTGTTTTGAAGTACCGTGTTTTCCGCGAGTCATTGTCTGTAAAAGAACTTTCAACCTTTGCCGATACGGGAAAACTTTCGATTCCACTGCGGATAAATTTAACGTTAGCGCAGCAAGACCCAAATAAGATTCGTCGTTACTTAACCGAATCAGTGAAAGTAAATGTTGTAATTTTAGACCGAGTATTAAACAGTCCCGTAGGCAACATTATTTTAGACCAAATTAGCCAGGTGATTCACACACCTTCGCGCAAAGCTGACAGACAAGCAATGCGTTCGGCATTAATATTGTCTGCAACTAAAGATAGTGATATAAAATTAATTGAAGTAATTAATAATTATCCCAGCACAGAAGTTGAAGTCGATGGCGATAATCTCGAAAAAGCATACCGCCAACTTCGTCGCTTACAAGGTAACTTACAAAATATACTCGGTTTCTAGTCAGTGGTCAGTGGTCAGTGGTCAGTGGTCAGTGGTCAGTGGTCATTGGTCATTGGTCATTGGTCATTGGTCATTGGTCAGTGGTCATTGGTCATTGGGTAGCTATGTAATACAGTTAGCTCTTAACAAATGGCTACTAACTACTAACAACTGACAACTGACAACTGACTACTAACAACTGACTACTAACTACTGACAAATAACTCAATAAGCGAGATTTTCGAGGGTTTCTCGCAAATAACGCTGTACTTGTTGTTCGAGACGCAAGTCTTGAGAAATGGCACTTTTCTCGAGTAGCCAGCGTTGGAAACCAGAACTTGCTGCGATCGCATTTTTTAAGCTGTCCCAAATGTCTGTGTCACCAGATTTAGGACGGTCGCTGGAAATGTAAATATTGCCCATTCTACCTAACTCCGATAGTTTACCTTCGAGAGTCAACAGGGAGAAGATTTCATCAACCCGCACCCAGAAAACACTGAAAGAGTGCTGTTTACTTTATAAAGATACTCGCTGTCACGATGCAATTTCTGTTACCTCGGTGACCAAACTACACATACAATCGCTTCAATAAATAAAATAATTCAACTTACGTAAGTATACTGCGGGGAGAACGCTATTAGCACTTAGCTAATAGCCATTTTAAAAGTTTAATTTTTATCAGTTTTTAGTATAATAATGCGATTAATGCGCGATTTCGATAGGGTTGGAATCTGGGTAACTTGCGAAACCCAGATT
>JANNFJ010000195.1:0-11310 GCA_031379725.1 Calothrix sp. OTE_75_metabat_31 | reverse complement strand
GCAAGGCATTGCGCCCTTACATCATTGTTGGAGATGTCTGATGGACAGGCGAGACGCCTATCCTACGGATGATTTGTTTCTTGGTTTACTGTAAAAAAAGTTAGGAATCTATTGTTCCAACTAATTACTAATAATTCTCAACTAGTTTAGGATTACTTAAGATTTGTTGTAACTTATACGACAGATAATTTTCAGCAAAGATAACTATACTTTAACTTATTCCTCACACCTAACGCTACCCCGAAGTTTAATTGAATTCGATTTTGGGGTTTCCTTAAGTATAAGTTAAATCTACGAATTCAACGGTCATAGCTAAATAAGAATAATTCTTAACTTATTTGAACAAAGCCACAACAGCGAAGAAATAAGTTGAAAAAGCAATATATCGTTTAACGATTCTTTTGAGTCAATGCATCTAGAAGCAAAATATCCGCAGCTTTGGTTACTACCCAATATAAAATGTGAGGCTAACTGTGAATAAGTTTCAACTGATGCTTGCTTTGACGGTGGTTGGAGTAGTTTCGTCTTTGTTGCCTGATAGCGCGATCGCACAAAGCATATCACCTACAAAGGATGCTAGTAAATCTGTAATTGGTGAAATTCAAACCCTTGATAATCGGTTGGCACAGTCCTCGATTCAGGTGACAGAAGTAAAAGTTAACTCTAACGACAAAGGTATAGAAGTACTTTTACAAACCACTGCATCAGACAAGCTGCAAATTTCCAGCAAAACTGAAGAAAATTACTTTATTGCAGATATTCCTAACGCTCAATTGCGTTTCCCCTCTGGCAGTGGTTCTTTTATCCAGATGAATCCAGGGAAAGGAATTGAAATGGTGACTGTAGCTAATACTGCCAATGGTATCCAGGTGAAAGTCAAAGGAGAAACGGCAGCACCATCTGTTGAATTATTCGACGGTGACGAGGGTTTGATATTTGCAGCTACAACTTTTAGTACCACAACTGAAGTAACTTCTGAGAATAAAATTCCAGAGGTAAAACCAGCACCAACAGAAGCTATTGCTGAAAAGCCAGCACCATCTAAACCTAAGAATGAGTCGAGCGATCGCGCAGACGAAACAATCGAACTTAGTGTATCCGGTTCGCGCATTGCTCCTATAACTGGTTCTAAAACAGATACACTTGTACGTGATATTCCTGCATCAATTCAAGTTGTTGAGCAAGATACCATCAAAGAACAAGGTGGAGAGGCAAGTGTAGACAAAGTAATTCGTAACGTTAGTGGTGTTCAGCAAAGTAGTACAAGTAACTATGGTTTTTTCAACAACTACAGTATTCGCGGTTTACAACAAACTTTCCTCCGCGATGGTGTTCCTGATGGTCTAACTGTCAATGGATACGCTCGTACTCTCACAGATATAGAACGTGTCGAAGTACTAAAAGGACCAGGTTCAGCCCTTTACGGTACTCTAGCTCCAGGTGGTACTGTAAACCTAGTCCGCAAACGCGCCCAAGAAACTCCTGCTGGCTCAGTCAAACAAACCTTTGGTAGCTTTGGAGCTTCCCGTACTGCTGTAGATTTAACCGGGCCCCTAACTAACGATAAAAAATTACTTTATCGCTTTAATGGTGCTTTTCAATACAGCGATGGCTATCGCGGATTGAAAAATGAAACCCTGGAGATTCTTCCTAGCTTGACATGGAAACCAAATGACTTCAATACCGTCAATATCGACTTCGATTATCGTCACATCGAAGTAGTTGCCGACTCCTTTGGTATTCCTTTCATTGGTACGCAAAAGTATAAAACTGGTGTTTCTGCCGTTGGTACTCAATTAATAGATGTACCCCGCGACACACGCTATTATTCACCTTTTGCAACTAATGTCCAAGACGTTTATCGAGGTGCGATTAAACATGAATGGCAAGCTAGCGATAACTTTCTGTTACGTAATAGTTTGACTGTTCTCCATCGAGATGTAGATATTTTACGAAATACTGCTGGTGGAGTTAATGCAAGCAATGGTTTACCGGCGATACGGGGACTTCGGGCACAAAAAGATAAAGCCACAGACTTAACCTGGCAAACCGAAGGGGTTCTAGATGTGGCAACGGGTGGTATTCAGCACAAAATTTTGGGAGGATTTGAATATCAAGTCCACAATATTGATACCTACCGCGATAGTATCAACTTTCCAGCCCTCAAAGACCTTTACAACCCAGTCCTCGAAACATCATTAGACCAAAAAATTAACCAAGGTCGTAGTTTTGATGTGAAGTATAGAGGTAACTACTATGCGCTGTACCTACAAGACCAAATCAAATTCTCCGAACAATTTAAAGCCAGAATCGGTGGTAGATGGGATCAGTTTGGACTGAATCGCACGGGTTACGTAAACGCACTTAACTCGACCAATAAAGTCACAGATACATTCGACGGAGAACTCAGTAATAATCCTAGTACTTTTAGCTACCAAGCTGGATTAGTCTACCAACCCATTCCAGCACTTTCTGTATATGGTGGTGTATCTAAAAGCCACTTAGCAGCTTTATCAACTGAAGGTGTTAATATTAGAAGCCTTGACCCAGCAGAAAACGCTTTACAGTATGAAGCAGGCATTAAAACTCAATTGTTTGACGGAAAACTAACCGCTAATTTTGCTTACTTTGATGTCACTCGCAAAGACTTTATTGTCACAATTGGTACTGACCGCTTACCAGTGGGAGCGCAAAAAACCAAAGGTTACGAAATTGACTTGAACGCAGAACCGATTAAAGGCTGGAAACTCTTGGCTAACTATGCAAACTACGACGCAACACTTACCAACCTGCCAAACGACCGTACTCTCGAAGGAAATCGTTCTACAGGAGTTCCTAAAGATTCAGCATCTTTATGGACAACCTATGAAATTCAGTCAGGTGCATTGAAAGGATTTGGTATGGGTGGTGGTCTAACATATCGTAATAGTATATATTTAGACCAACAAAATACCCGCGAGATTCCTGGATATACAACCCTAGATTTAGTTGCTTTCTACCGTCGTGACAATTTTGAAGCACAACTGAACTTTAATAATGTCACCGATGTTGCTTACTTCCGCAATGGTTCCAACACAGGAGCATTACCTGGTGAACCTTTCAATATTTCTGCAAGCGTTGGGTTTAAGTTCTAGTCTCAAATTTGTAGAGACAAAGCAGCTTATTTTTGCAGGTAATTCACATATCTGATTTATGTGGTTTAGGACTTCGTTTTTACGAACCCGGTATGACTGCCCGCATCGGCATCGAAGCTAGTTTCTAAGTTGATTCTAGAGATGCGACATATATTATATGTCGCATCTCTAACAATTTGGTAATGCTCCCGGTTTCTTTTGGTTGATTGGTAATGGTGTCACCTTGAAATCGGAACCGAGTTTCTTTAGGGTGATTACTATTGATGCCAAATATGGGAGTACATATTTATAACAATAGGAAAAATTATGAAATTGATTCAGCGTTGTCTGACTTTTGGTTTCATCGGCTTGATAATGAGCCAGATGTCATTGGCAGCAAATGCCCATAGTGTTTGGATTAATGCAACTCGCTACAATCCGGGTGATAGTCAAAGCGACGGAAATGGAGGTAAAACTACACTTCTATTTGGTTGGGGAGATTTTTTCCCTTTGCATGATTTCCTCAAACGGGAGCAAATTGGTCGGTTTTTCCTCAAAACTCCCACTTCTAAGATTGAAGAATTAAATGCAGGGGAAGGTGGATTTTTGGCAACTCCAGTTAAATTGCCCGAAACTGGTACTTATTTGGCAGGTATCAACCTCAAAGCGAACGTGAGAACTCAGGTAATAGAGAACGGAAAAACAACCGTTTTATCCAAACCCAAAAACGAAGTACCTGCGGGAGTTAAGGTATTAGGAAGTACCTATAGCGCTCAGTTTGCCAAGGCAATCATTAATGTCGGCAATATTAGCAAGCTGGATAAAACAGCCGTAACTCCCCTTGGTCAAGGTTTAGAAATAGTACCTTTAGAAAATCCGATTCATCTGCGAGAGGGTGACTATTTACCGTTCCAATTATTCTTCAATGGAAAGCCATTGCAGAAACCTGCAAAAGACCCAGAAATTAAAGCAACTTATACAGGTTTTTCTAGCGAACCCGACAGTACTGCTTGGGTAGGAGAGTTGGATAACAATGGTATTGCTCGGATGAGATTACAGCGCTATGGGGTGTGGAAAATCCATGTTCGCTATGAGACTGATAGTCTTCCCAAGGAATTAGAAGGGAAAGCTGATAAAGCCGCTTACGGAGCATCGCTCACTTTTGAAGTTCGATAAGTAGAAATAAGTAATATATAAAAGCAGAAAATGAAAGCATATCGTCAAATTTCTCTAGTTGCGATCGCAATGATGATGTTCGCTCTTGCAGCTTGTGGTTCTCCTAAACAGGAAGATGCTGAAACTAAGCAACCCGATGCAGTTGCAACAGAAACCACAGTTCCAACAACAACACAAGATGCATCCAAGTCTAGTGATTCTGGTAAGAAGGATGACAAATGGAAAAATGTTGATTACGCTGTTGCCGCAAAAAAATTAAATATTACTGAAGCTAAACTCAAGGAAGCACTAGAGGTTTCCCAAACACCCCAGGAAGCTGGTGAAAATATTGAAAAACGTCCTCGGATGAAAGTTAAAAAAGCGGCACAGACATTAGGAGTTAGTGAAGCAAAACTCAGAGATGCTTTGGGTTTGAAACCTAAAGCTGAGGGTGGAAAGAAAGGTGATGGTGAAGAACACCATAGCAAGAACCATTAATTTTCGGTTTTTAGAGCCAAATACTACAGCATAGCGGAAATAAAAGAACCGTTAAAAACTTTGAAAAAGTAGCATTTGCAGTCATTACAGGTTGGTGTATTTATGCCGACCTGTACTAATAGAGATGAAGCGCTACGCGACTACGAACCTTTATGCGATCGCGTCTGAAAAAAGAGAGGATAACTAGAGAGTTGAAATGAGAAATAGCCACTTAACTTTATTATTTGCGCTGATAGCAGTATCAATAATTCAACCAGCAAAAGCCGCACAAGCTGAGTCTCAAGTGGTGGCACAACAGCCAATTTTGAAATCGGCTACAGAAATAATCCAAATTAACTCTGTACGAATCAATTCTGTTGCAAATAATATTGAAGTTATTTTAGAAACCAAAGAAGGGGCTAAACTCCAGGTCAACCCAACCAAAGAAGGTAATAGCTATATAGCAGATATACCTAATGCCCAATTAACTAATGAATTTTTACGTCAAGATAAACCTATTGCGGGAATTACTGCTATTTCAGTCTCTAATCTTACATCTACAAGCATTCGGGTACAAATTACGGGTGAAGGTAAATTTCCCCAAATTGAACTATTTGATGGGGATGAAGGTTTGATTTTTAGCGTTGCACCTGTTGTATCAGTTGCACCAGAAGCCCCTCCGCAAAAACCAGAACTTCAAGCAACCAACCCAGACCCCGATGAAGCAGCGATTGAACTGGTAGTTACCAGCGATGCGAAAGAAGAGGAAGACCCGGTAAACCAATCGCGGAATGTGACAGTTGTTACCCGCGAACAAATCGAACAGCAAACGGTTCTGACCAGAAATTTGGCAGAAGTTTTGGGCAAGACAGTTCCCGGTTTGGGATTACCTACAGGGGGTGGGAATCCTGGAAGTAGGTTCCGAGGCAGAGATTTAGTCGTGTTGGTTGATGGTGTTCCCCAATCAAGCAATCGCGGTGGGGGACGCGAATTGAGAAATATTGACCCAGGGATAGTTGAACGGGTTGAGGTTATTCGGGGCACTAGTGCAGCCTATGGAAGTGGGGCAACTGGTGCTGTAATTAACATTATTACTCGTCAAAGTTCTCAAGGAAAAATCAGGTATAGCAGTAGTTTTGGGGTAAATGGTTCCACAAGTCATGTTGACGATAGTTTGGGTGGATACCTGCAACAGTCGATTTCTGGGAAGACCGGAAACATTGACTTTACGTTAAATGGTAGTATCGAAGGAGCGGGGAGTTACTTTGATGCCGCAGGTTCGCGCATTCCTCCTGACCCCCAGCGTCAAGGTGGTTCGGCTGACTCTCGAACCGTCAGCTTATTTGGCAAATTGGGTCTAGATTTGGGCAATCAACAGCGCTTACAACTTTCGGTAAATCGCTTTGCTGGTTCGCAAAATACCGAATACACCAACGACCCCAGCGTTAACTCAATTCCCGGTCGTCAAAAAGCCAGAACGATTAAAGGACTGGTTTTAGATACTCCCCAGGAATACAATAATACTCAAGTCAATTTACAGTATTTCAATCCGAATGTTTTAGGTAGTCAAGTCCAAAGCCAACTTTTCTATCGCAACCAGCAAACTCGCCAAATTCCCTTTAACGATACAGTCAGAAACATCATCCGTCAATCTGACCTTGAATCGGAGAAATTTGGAACCAAATTACAAATCAGAACACCATTATCTAAAAATAATGCCCTTGGGTTGTCCTGGGGTTTGGATTACAATACCGAGAAAAGTTCTGAAACAATAGGTCTGTTTGACCGGGCATCATACCAAAATAGTGGCGGTTTGGTTTTCAAAAAAACAAGCAATCGTACTTGGATTCCCCAAATAAATCAAAGTAATTTAGGATTGTTCGGTCAAATCAATTGGCGGGTATCGGATGCATTGAGTGTAAATGCGGGTATTCGTAACGAACAAATTCGTGCTACTGTGGGCGATTTTATCACCTTGGGTAACGTAGCAGTCAAAGGAGGAGATTTAAACCGTAGCGCTACAGTTTTCAACGCAGGGACAACCCTCAATCTCAGCAACCAAGTTAGTTTATTCGCTAGCTTTAACCAAGGTTTTTCTTTTACGGATATTGGTCGTATTTTACGCGATACTAAGACAAGTATTGCCATAAATCAACTCAACCCTGAACCCCAGAAGGTAGATAACTACGAAATTGGGATTCGCGGTAAATGGTCAAATCTACAAGCTTCTGTATCTGGGTTTTATAGCAAATCGGATTTAGGTTCTACCTTTGACACAGACACCTTAGTAGTTATTCGGGCACCTGAAAGAATTTACGGAATCGAGGCAACTGTTGATACTCAAGTAAGTAAAGATTGGAATTTGGGAGGAACTGCAACTTGGAGTGAAGGTGAAATTGATATTGCGCGTAGTGGTAATTATACTTCGTTAGATGGATATAGAATTTCACCTTTGAAGGTGTCAGCTTATATCGAAAACCAAACCCTACCAGGATGGAATAATCGCTTACAGTTATTCTACTCTGGGAACCGCAGCCAATTTGGTAACAGTACCAAAGATGGCGAATTGCCTGTATCGAGTTTTCTCACCCTCGACTATCTCAGTAGCGTCAAACTTGGCTCTGGTAAATTACAAGTTGGTATTGAGAATTTACTAAACAACCAGTATTTCCCCGTATCTTCACAATTGCGAAACGAGGATGCAACTTATGCCGCAGCACGCGGTAGAACCTTGAGTCTCAAATATTCATTTGATTGGTAATGTATTTTTTGCAGGTTGCATCACTCGTAGTTACCTCATTCCATGTGTCAAAAAAATATATATTGTTATCCGTAGGTTAGGCATCCTGCCTGACCTACTGGTCTGTGTCCTTAATTTTGACCTTTTCGTGAAGACCAAATCCCCGACTCCTTCAAGGACGCTCTAATAATAGACATCTCCAAAAATGATCTAAGGGCGCACCTCCGGAGCTACCCTACCAAGGCTTTCGGGCAACGCATAATTAATTTCTACCAGATGTCTTATATGCGATCGCGTTGCCCAAAAAACTCATCGTGGGGAATCACCGCATCAACTTTGCGTCCCCTTTTAGGGCAGGGCTTTACGTATCAACTGTGTAAAAGTGCTTGATATTCTGGAAATGGAATACAAAAATTTTATCGATATATATATATTATGAATAAATCTGTAATAGTATTTACCAATCCTAAACCCAAATGCAAAAATCAAAGTCAATTCAAATCCCCAAACCAACTCGCTACCAAAATGCAGCGATAGATTATTACATGGGACTGACAAATTCTTCCTACCTCCATTACGGGTATTGGGAACCAGTACCTTCTGTAGGTGAAGAATTAAATCTGACTCGTCTGCGCGTGGCTCAACAAGCTTATGCAGACAAACTTTTCAGTTTTCTTCCCGAAGGAATCAATACCATTATTGACGTAGGCTGCGGCATTGGTGGTAATGCAAGATACCTAACAGAGCGCGGTTTCAAGGTTGAAGGACTCGCACCCGATGCAATTCAAGAAGAGAGGTTTATTCAGAATACCAACGGTCAAGTACCTTTCTACTTAACAAGATTTGAAGATTTTCAACAAACCAAAACCTACGACTTAATTTTGTTCAGCGAAAGCAGTCAATATATTGCTGTTGACGATTTAGCTCAAGGTGCGGCTCGTTTACTGAGTAGCGGTGGCTACTTACTAATCGCCGACATGATGCGCTTTGACAGCGAATATAAAGAAGGCATTTTCTCGAATTGTCACGTTGTCAGCGAACTCAAATCAGCTTTGCTAAAGGCTGGATTTAACTTAGTCAAATCTGAAGATATTTCTAAGTCGATTGCACCAACGATAGATTTGTGTATTGAAAATTTCCGTACTTTTGGGTTGACAACGGTTAAATATATTGCCGACTTGGTTGCGATCGCAGTTCCACCATTACATGCAATTGGAAGTTGGGCATTCAAACGCTGGTTAGACAAGCCAATTGTTGAGGGATTAGCAGCACGGACAATTTTTGAAAAGCACCTGTGTTATGAAATTCAACTTTGGCAATTTTCAAGCCATGATAATTCAGCAGTCTGAGCGCTATAATTCAATAATTCCACCACCAAGCACCTTTTCCCCGTCGTACCAAACTGCTGCTTGTCCGGGTGTAATACTAAACTGAGGTTCATCGAACACAATCCGCACCCGCGAATTTTCGAGAGGAATCACCGTTACAGGTGTGGGAGTGCAACGATAGCGAATTTGCACTTCGGCACGAATCGGGCTAGATGGGGAAGCCATCGATACCCAATTAACCCGATTGACAGTACATTCAGGCTGAGTTGCTTTGGTGCGATCGCCTACCACTACTTTATTACTGACTGCATCCAAAGCAATCACATACAGCGGTTCGGCAGCAGCAATCCCTAAGCCTTTGCGCTGTCCTATGGTGTAATGGTGTATGCCATCATGTTGTCCCAGTACTTTCCCTTCCACATCAACAATATCACCCGGTTTCGGTGCAAGATACTTATCTAAAAAAGCACGCATTGACCCGTTACTTTCCACGAGACATAAATCTTGACTTTCGGGCTTATTGGCGGTTTCTAATTCTTGTTCGGCAGCAACACGACGAGTTTCAGTTTTTTGCATTTCTCCCAACGGGAAAACTACCGACGCAAGGATATCTTGTGCTAGGTCATAAAGAAAGTAGGTTTGGTCTTTGTTTTTGTCAACTGCTCGTATTAATTCGTAACGTGCCGTATCTGGATTGAAATTAATTCGGGCATAATGCCCAGTAGCGATTTTATCCGAGTCCAAATTTTCCTTTGCATATTGGAGCATCGGACCGAATTTCACAGATTTATTGCACTGCGAACAAGGCAACGGCGTAATACCCGCGCTGTAACCCGTTACCAAATAATCGACAATATATGTTTGGAAAGTGTCGCGGATATCAACAACGTGATGAGGAACTCTTAGCTGTTCACAGAGTTTTGCCGCATCTACCATACCTTCAGAGCAACATTGACCTTTCCCTTTCATTAACCAAAGGGTAAGACCAATAACTTCATAGCCTTGATTGTGTAAAATGGCGGCAGCAGTAGAACTGTCAACGCCGCCAGAAAGACCAACGACGACTTTTTTCATGCGCGTAAATTTTTGCTAGCCTTCTAATTATAACTTAACATGGGACAGCTTGTCATACCTACTGTACGGTTTAAATATTACACATTTGACCATTAACTATTCAGTGGTTAGTATTTATCAATCGATCGGACTCAAATCTGATTTTTGATTTGATATTTGAAATATACGTAGGGTGCGTGTAAGCGTTGCGTAACGCACCGTCTTTATGCCTCGATGCGAAGCGTAACACACCGTCCTTATGCCTCGATGCGTTACGGACTTCGTCCTAACGCACCCTACATATACTTTAATTAGACCGCATCCAAACGAATATACAACCAGCAACCAACAGTTAAAATTACTTATGTTAAGTGCATTACCCAATCAATTTATACAAAACCTTAGCTTTTGCAAGTCCCAATTCCTACTTCCTTTGCTTGCATTGCTCATGGTGACTCCAGTTCGCGCCGAAACAAAAGGTAGTATTTTGTTAGCACAAGAAGCACCAACTGCTCAAGTTAGTAACGAACAATTACCACCACCACCAATCAATCAAGACCCCTATACCGTTCCCCGTGTCAATAATGGTGATGGTCAAAGCGTCGAATTTCAAGCTCAACCAGCAGTACCAAACACACAACCTTACCAGCAACCAGCACCGACATACCAGTACAACCAAGCAGTCGAACGCTTTGCGGTCTTTGTAGATGCGAGTAACTATAATTCTCAAGTTTTACCAGTAGTAAAACAGGTGGAACCATCAGCCTTTATTCGTAACTTTGGAGGTCGTTCAGTAATTCAAGCAGGGACTTTTAACCGACAGCAAAATGCGATCGCCCGAATTCAACAGTTAGTCGCAACAGGTTTAAACTTAGGTAATGTCCGTTTATTTAACCTAACTCGCGGACAAGAGATAGCCCTAACTCCCGCCTCGGGCAGTGGTAATAACGGAGGTAATAATGGCGTGAATGTCAATCAAAATCGTTCAAATTATTACTATGTAGCGATTCCTGCCCGTTCGCAAGATTTACCAGCGATTGAAGATCGAATTAGGCGTAATCTGGGACAATCATTAGGTAATATCAACATACTACGTCGAAATAGCCCACGCGGTACGCATATTGCAGTCGGCCCATTTGCTGACAGAGGATTAGCAGAACAATGGAACGCTACAATCAAAAATGCCGGCTTAGGTAACGCAAGAGTATATTACGGGAAATAATTAGTTGTAACAGACGCGATATATCGCGTCTCATATTTAGATAAAAATTTTATGAACCCATGACTTACCGCTCATCCTTAATTTCGCAGATAATTGTCACCGCAAAGCAAATGCGCGATATTGAAGAACGCATTTTTGCTGCCGGAATGCCCGTAGCTGCGTTAATGGAAAAAGTAGCAGGACTAATTAGCGATCGCATTGAGGAAATAATAAGAAGACAAG
>JANNFJ010000584.1:0-4041 GCA_031379725.1 Calothrix sp. OTE_75_metabat_31 | reverse complement strand
GGTTGCCGTTTCGTCAATGTATTCTTCTGTTTTATTTCCATAATATTTTCCCTTATGCTGCCATAATATAGCGATATATAGTTACTCTGCGAGCCGAAGTCAAAATAACTCTATTTCTAATCTAGTGTAACTTCCATAAACAATGTTCATGTTCTTGGTTGGCAAATGCTCCTAACTCTAAATTTGTCAAGTAAATTGATAGAGCTATATTGATAACTATTTTGACCTATTTTTGTCAAGATGACCGGATTGGGCATTGGTTGAGTAGTCCGTAGGGACACGATATATCGTGCCCCTACAAAACCTTTGGGAACACGAATATCATCATGTGAGGGTTAAACCTCTGTGTTGCGCCGGATATGCCGTAGGGGCACGATACATCGTGCCCGACAAAACCTTGGGACACGAATATCATCACGTGAGGGGAGATACCCCAGAATTGCTGAGGAAGCTAAAAAATTTTTACATCATTTGACAAAATGTATTGCTTCTCGTTACTATAAAATCATAGTCGGAATGACTACGGTTTATTGAAGACAACATTTTCAAAGTAAGTGACTGTAAATTAATTCAAAATTTATTGAGATAAATTTCTAACAAGTGAGTAAAATTATGGTGAAGATAGTAGGTATTGGTGGGAGTTTAAGAGCAGATTCGTACTCGCAATTGGCATTAAAAGTAGCGGCACAGCGAGTAGAAGCGCTTGGTGCGGAAGTCGAAGTTTTGGACTTGCGGCAGATGAACTTACCATTTTGTGATGGTGGTGATGATTACTCAGCTTACCCTGATGTTGAGAAATTGCAAAAAGCTGTCAGTGGTGCCGATGGATTGATTTTAGCAACACCCGAATATCACGGTAGTGTCAGCGGTGTGTTAAAAAATGCCCTTGATTTGATGGGATTTGAAGAATTATCGGGTAAAGTCACAGGATTGATAAGCGTGTTGGGAGGACAACCCAATAGTAATGCACTCAATGATTTGCGGATAATTATGCGGTGGGTACATGGATGGGTAATACCCGAACAAATAGCCATTGGGCAAGTATGGAAAGCTTTTAGCCCCGAAGGAAAGTTGCTAGATGAGAAACTTTCACAGCGGTTTGACCAGTTTGCCCAAAGTTTGGTTGACAGCACCCGCAAGCTACGAGGAGTTAATTAAGAAAATACCCTTCGCAGGAATCCCGTAGGATAGGCGTCCCGCCTGTCCAGATTTATTATGACAGGCGGGACGCCTATCCTACGGGTCATTTATTTCTTGGTTTACTTTTATTCATTGTTATTACGTACTGTAACTTCAAAATCATCACAAAGTTTACTAACCAAATCTTCCATTTCCTTGAAAAAATAATCTCCGACTTTCTGCCGATTTAATATTTTATACTTGCGGTAGATTTTGCCAAAGTCATCATAGATTTCGTCTTCGGAAACATTTGATTTAATCTTAACCATCAACCGTTTACCGTCGTCACAATTTCGTATATGCTCAAATAGCTCTTTGATTTTTAATTCAAATTCTCGAATTTTCTCTCCTTTCATATCCTCTTGCTCGTTACGAGCTTCAAGGATAGCTAAAATATTAAATTTATGGACTTTATATGGAGAAGAACTGGCTTTAGCAACTTTAGTTACTTTCTTTTGCTTCGGTTCTGCCTCTTGGGTTTCGACTTCGATAATGCCGATTTGATTATCAAAGTAAACCTCGATTGCATCTTTGATATCATCAGTCCGGTGCAGCCGATTATAGATGTTATTGAATAAACGCAAAAATTCGAGTAAACTCGGTTCGCTGTATTTTGCATCTAGGGTAATTACATATTCGATGCGATTAAGAATGGTAAAATATTGGGCTGCCTTAGCTTTGGCATCAGCGGTGTGTTGAGGATTTGCCGCAATATACTTTTCGATGCTGCTTTCCAAATCGAAGTATCTTTCTGGATTGTTACTCGCGCCATCATTGAATATTCGCACAAAAGTATCAAAGAATTCTGTGTAGAATCCAGACTTTTTCAGTTCTGCAAACAAGATTTCTAAAATTCGCTTATCGCTAAAGGGGTCAAAGTTACTGACGACGACATCGGAAAAATGCTCGAAGGCATCTTTGATGTTTTGAACGTTGACGTTGTTATAGGAAAAGTCAACGATTTTGCAGTCATTTTTATATTTGGCAGTGCGGTCTACCCGTGAGATGGCTTGAATTGCGGCAATGCCTTTGATTTCTTTGTCTAAAAATAGAGTATGCAGTCTTTTTTCGTCGAATCCGGTTTGGAGTTTGGCAACGACGATAATTAAGCCATTTTTCTTAAGGGCAAAGCTTTCTAAAACTTTTTCTTCGATGAGTCCATCATTCAACCCCGTTGCGTTTTGTTCGTCTTGGTTGCCCGAATAGACAATATGAATGGGTGCATCGGCATATTTAGCATATTTGGACTGCTTGACAAGTTCGTGGAAATGTGTATTTACAGCTTGTTTGTAAGCGATCGCAGCTTTAATCGAATATACCGCTAACATAGCTTTACCAGTACCCCGAATCTGCCGATAAACGTCTTTTACCAGCAAGTCGGCGACATATTTGGCAATGGCATTAATGCGATCGCGGTTTTCATAAATATCTTTTTTATCTGCGTCTTTGTAATTGGGTTCCTCGAAGCCTTCTAATTCGTTGCTGGGTATATCGAACAGCATCTTGGAGGCAACGGGGACAATGTTTTTGAGGGGATTAAGAATAAAGCCGTCTTCGATGGCTTCCTTCATGGTATAAGAATCGAAGGGAACCCAAAGTTTTTCGCTTTCGGCGTAACCGCTAAATTCCCCAAACCGGGCGAGGGTATGGTCGTCGGGGGTGGCAGTGAAACCAACAATGAGGTTTTTCTTGGTGCGGGTTTGGTTGTATTGGCTTTGTTGGTCGAAGGGGGTTTGGAGTTCGTCGAAAATATTGACCATTTCCTCGTGTTGGTCGCCACTATTGGAACGATGAATTTCGTCGATTAGAAAAACTATACGGAGTTGGGCGAGCTTTTGCAAGGTGTCTGCGTCGAGCATTTCTCGCACTGAACCAAATTTTTGGAGGTTGACGATAACTAACCGAATATCAGATTTGAGGGCATCTTGAAAGGTTTTTTTGCTACTTGCCTCAATATACATCCGGTTATCGATGTTCATGTTGAGCATTTTCGAGTCGATTTGGCTGCGGAGTTGCAAGCGATCGACTACAATCATGATTTTGTCGTAGACGTATTCACCATTGTGGCGTAGGTCTTTGAGTTGGAGGGCTGTCCAGCCGATGATGTTGGATTTTCCAAAGCCTGCTGCATATTGTAGTAGTAAAGAATAGACGTTTTTATTATTAGCGTAGGCTTGGCGCTTTTCGATTAATTCAGCGCGTTTGCTGGGGGAAACGTGCGCTAGTTGCTGTTCTAGTTGGTAGATAAAATAATCGTCTTCGGTTTCATGTGCCAAAAATTCGCCAATTTTAGCTAGAATTTTATCAGTGCCGAATTTTTGTTTGGGACGGGGTGAGATGAGGTGTCCTAATTCGTTTTTGAGTTCTTTTTTCCCATTGAGAACATATACATCGCGCTCAATAAAATTGTAGTAGAGAATTTCTTTTTCAAGGGCGTTTTTACCATAGTGGGCAGTAAAAAGTTCTTTGAGTTTTTCTTTTTTATCAGCATCAGGATTGAGGAGAGGATAGGGTTTAAAGACTTTGACGGCTCTTTTTTCGTATTCTTCGCGGTCGTATTTGCCTTCACGGCAGGTAGTGAGAATTTCTTCAAAGAACTGGTCGATAGTGCGAATGACGTAGGTTTCGGCGATGTCGGTGGTAGTAATGTGGATAGCTTTTTCAAAGATTTTCAGGAAGTCTTTGCGGTGGTGGTCTTTTTCTTTGTCGCTGAGGTAGAGATTTTTATCGAAGGTTTCGTAATAGGTTTTAACTGCCTCGAAGTAGTCTTTGATAACTTTACCGCGTCCGTTTTTGCGGGCTGTTTGGTTGGTGAGGTTAGATTTTAGTTCGCTGTAACCCAGATAAATACCGTTGACGAAG
>JANNFJ010000581.1:0-6455 GCA_031379725.1 Calothrix sp. OTE_75_metabat_31 | reverse complement strand
TAATCATGAAGGGATACCACATGAACCTAGTACCCCTTCTGTTATTTGTTATTCTCTCATAAAGTGTAACGTTACGCTTTAGTATTTATCAAGTGTAACGTGATGATTTAGAACAAGGGAGGGTATATAGCTGCGAGAATAATATTGATGAAGGTTAGGAAAGTTATCGAAATTGAAGTTGTGGCACTAGGCTCGCGCATTCGTCAGGCGCGGGAAGCAGATAGTCGTTCGTTGGCTGAGATTTGTCGTCAAATACCGATGAGTACAATGAACTGGTACAGGATTGAGTCAGAGGAAACCAAAGCACTACCCATTGAAACATTGGGGCGAATTGAGGAAGTGTTGGGTGTAGATTTTGGGGTAAGGTTCAACGATTAACTATGACCCGCGAAACAATTCGTTTAGTTACTACGCATCAACTATTACACTCAAGCAAGATACTGGCAGTTTGGGTGAATTACCCGTAATGCCTTGTCCCATCAAAATTCCTAAGCGATCGTGTAAGCGTGCCGGAGGCATATCGCGCTCCCTCGTGCAGTCCTTGCATATCGCTTTTCGGGGCGGTTGTAGTAACAAGGTATCCTGGTTGCGATCGCACTTTACAAGGCAGCATTCCCTTTAATTTTTATCCTACATGCTGCACTAAATTTCTTTATGCTTAATTTTACTGTTTATTCTGTATCTGATATTACTAAAATTTAATATGATATGATTTTTTCGTGTCTCAGTATTAATTATCCTGTTGGGCACTTTTTGTTGATGTAAATATTACTAGGAAGCTCCATGTTACATTTTTTGGGAAACCTGCAATTTACCGCTAATGTGCCGTCAAATTAGCAAAAAAACAGGCTCAAAAAGAATCAGAATCCTGCCTAAATTCACATTGATTAATAATTTAGGTATCTTTAATTGAACGAATTTTAGGTAGTAATATTATGTATATTCAGTAAGTATAAGAACATGATTTATGTTAGTTGATATAGAATTTTACAAGAGTTAAAATTTAGAACAAAAGTTAATTTGACTCTACATTCTATAATTTAAGTTTGCTTACTGTAAACCATAGTTATATGTTTGTATTTATAGTGTAACTATTAGGAGATTCAAATGAAATTCGGAAAAATGAAAGGTAAAAATGTAGTTATTGTAATATCACTACTCTCTGTACTCTCAATTTTGGCGTTTTGGGCTATACAGCCAAAAGAAACCAAAGGGTCGTCTAAAGAAGGGGAACTTAAGGTTTGCAAAACCGGTCTACCAAACAAAGCTTGGCTTGGATACGAGCCAAACATTTCATTGATTGCATCAGACGAACTAAAATTTTATTGTGAAGGGAAGGTTCTCCAAAAAGGTGACTCCTTCTTCATTAAGAAGGGCAACCTAATCTTCAAGATAGATTCTACTTCACTTGATAAAATTACTTCTACTTATATCAACTTAGGTTCAGCACCGAAGGAGTTAGCAGTAACAGAGGGAGATAAAAAAGAAATTACCCAACTTCTAAAAGAATACCGTGTAATTGTAAAGTAAAATAGCCTGTAGAATAAATGACATATCAAGTTCACTTAGTTATATTAAGTGAATTTTTTCTATAATATTATTATTTTTTTAATTTCAAGCAAATAAAACAGGCACCTGCGATATATGTACGCGGTTGGCACCTAAAATTTTCCAACATTCCCCATGATTTTATCCGAAATCGTCCAACATAGCATTGTAGTTATTATCAGACAACCAACTATAACAAACTTATATAAATAACCCACGGGGATATACCCCAACTCGAACCCGGTCATCAAAGCTGGGTTTTTGAGTTTGGGAGCGTAACTGTAAATCAGCAAAGCGATACCCGTTGGTTACGCCTCTGCCGTATCGCAGTTTTCTGCAAACAGTATTTAGTCCAAAGCCTAATTGCTGAAATCTCTCAACTGTATCAAGTTCCAAAACAGCGATGCCCAGAGGCAACCCACGTCGAGGTATCGCACTCGGACGCAATAATTTCTTAATCCTCAATCCCGTCCCTTAATTCCAACTGATAAATCCGCATAGATGGATGTTCGCCCATTATCCGCCAGTAGTAACCATCGGGTGGTGTCATTACTTTGCCACTAATACGGTACAAAAACACTGGTTCGCCCCGACGCATAATTTTCTTAACTGCTTGCTCTAAACTAAGGTCGGGATTGTCGCTATCGAACCAAATAATGTGCGACTTACCCAAATAACCAGCAGCCATGAGGCTAGCAAACAACCATTCTATAATTGATTGAATTACCTCATGTGAGATGCTTGTGGGTTGCCCGTAACTATCGATGTGAGTCGGTGCTGGTTTAGGTTTGAGAAATTTTAATAAGTTCATAACATGGGGAACGCAACTGCATTATTATTCCCAAAAACCAGTTCTTTAAAGTGCGATCGCCTCCTGGTATGCTGAAGGGCATCGCACCTTGGACACTCCAACTTAACCAATGCTCGCGCTTCCTTAAACGTTGTCATTACCGTTGTAAGCCATACTCCTACTCATGAGTGGCTGCCGCGATACCATTCTCAAGCGCTCCTTCGGGGCGGCTACGCCAACGGAGATGGTTGCCAAGGGCATTGCAATACGCAATAAACAACCCGCATTTCTTTTAACCAGGAGTGCTTTTCGGGCAGTTGCAGCACGTACCTTTAAGCGATCGCTTAACAACTAGGATGCGTGAAAAAACTTATTTTTATTTAACACATAACTTTTATGCCACAGACATAGCCCTGCAATGCCCGCAGGCAATCGAAGTAAGCCTTGCATTACTGCTGTTGAATGTGGGATACCGAAGCCCGCGATACCACGAAGTGGTCGCCTTCGGCATCGCATGAAGGTTTACTACACTCGTGCTATGCCTCTATACAGCTACACGAGTGCAATCACTTTTTCTCAAAGTTGATATTGAACCACCAATTTTTCGATATGGAGGATATCAAACAGCGGGTCGTGGGGGCGACGGTTGGGGATTATGACTCTCGCACATACCAAACCCATCCTTGTCGGTAGTTCCTCAATTGCCGCTGGCAAACAAATCCCAGAAGCGATCGCTTTCTCATACCAAACTTTTTGCTCGTCAGTTAATTTCTCGCTTGCCGTAAGAGGTACTGGTGTATCCTTACGGGCATCAGTTGAGACTCCTGTATTCGTTTGATTATCTTGCCACCATTTTTGTTGTAGGCATTTTTTGAGCCAGCCATAGGAATCGCGGATTTGTTGGGACTGCTGACGCGCTCGATATAGGGTTAAAGCTTTTCTTACATCGTCAAGGGTAAAATCAGCAATCAGCTTTTTGAGATTTGGTGTGAGCTTGCCAACGACATCGCGTACTTCATGAAGTTTAATATTTTCTTCCTCACGTTCGTTGTCCGGGACGGGGGATGCATCCTCACGACGTGTTAAGTCGTTAGTCAAAGGATTTTTAATTGATTCATCAACGAAGGAAGTAGTTGTATCGTTATCAACTACAGTTTCAACTGGAGGGGGCGTAGATTGGTTTTCAACGTCTTGTAAACGGGCTAACTGGTTTTGTTCCCATACAAGGTTTTCTTTTACTAAAGTATTCCAATCTGGTTCCAAGCTTTTTTCTGAGACGGCAGCTTTTTCTTGTGAGGAGAAATCTAATGAAGAGGAATCTTTGATATCATCTGCTGGTTTTGAGCAAGTCGATTTGTCCAAAATGGTCGCATCGATTTGTTGATTTTGACAAATGCTATTCCACAAGGCTTCTACGTTCTCAGCATTGATTGTAAACCAGTTAGCTTGATACCAAGTTTTTTGACTATGACGCTCAATGTCAATTAATTTGAATTTGTCTTTGAGATTAGCGATCGCTCTCCTGATTGTTGATGCAGAGAGAAACGGTAATGTTTGACTCCAGTCATTGAGTGTTTTCCAAAACCAGCGTCTACCATCTTGCTTAGTATGCTTAGACACTAAGCAATAGTAATGAATTTGTTGAAGTATCAATGCTTCGTTTAAACCAATCTCTGCTGCTAGGAGGGGCGGAACCAGCAGTGGCGATTCTGGGGTAATTAGCTTACTACTCATGGGAGCAATCCTCCATCAACTTCTTGGGAATCCTCAAGTTTTCGTAATATCTCTTGCTTTGCTGCTTCGATTCGTGCTTTCTCGGATTCTGTAACCTCTCCAATTACTGCTTCAAGTTCTAAGCGCTCTCGAAGTTTTATTTCTTCGGTAAATGCATGTAAAGCAAGTGTTTTGTTCTCAACTTGGTTAGAGGGCACAAACTGACGGCGACGGTACAAAAACCTGAAGTGTCGTTTATCTTGGGGTGGTAACTGCTGCCATACCTCCGGATTCCAACCAGGCGGGGAAGCGTTAGAAGTTGAAGGAAGTAGATTTTGGACTTGGGTTTGAAGCTCTGCGTTAGCGAAGCTTAACGAAGTTATCGCACTGCTGTGTTCTTGAATAATTTGATTTTGTTGTTCAATTTTGAGCAGTAATTGGGAAATTAGTTCGCTCACTTGTGGTGCTAACTCAGCTTCACGAGTTTTGACAGCGAAGTAACTTTGTGCTGCTGATATTTCAGGTTTTCGCGGGTCGCCATTCATCGCTACGAGATAGCTGCTATAACGTGACAGTCTGTAATCAGTTTGCTTAGAACCTCCTCCCTGCTTACGTTTCACCACATTGCCAGCGTCGGCAAAGTGGTCTTCAATGCTGTAGCCTGAGTTTTCACAAGCAAGCTTTGCCCGCTCGATTGTTTCTTCAAACCGCCGCCATTGAGTGTATCCAAGCAATGGTTGAAGTTGACGAGCTAACCAATACTCAGTACCAAACTCATCAACTTGTCTAATTTGGTCAAACGGACTTGCCCCTTCTTGAAAAATAGTTAAATTCATAAAATTGCTATCCAAAATATGTAATCAAGCGAAGAAAGAGACGTACTTGAATATGTACGTCTCATGGTGATGGGAAAATTTCCGTTACGCCGCGTCAACCACAAGCAAACCGCTCAGGGCGATGATTAACTGTTGTGCTTGTTCTGAACTATCGCAACGCGGACGTAACTTACTAAAACTTGGTTGAGCTACCCACTTACCATCTAAGTCCGCACGGTAAAAAGTACCCAGCAGATTCATTCCCTGCCACAGGCGGTATAGAGTACCGAAGTCACCGTCCTGTAGCGAGTCAATCTCAAATGGGGCTATCGAAACTGCTCGTTCTTCGACATATTGATTTAACTCAAGTTGCGCTAGAGCTTGAGCATCTACTATTATTGGAGTCATAGTTTGACCTTTTTAATCGGGTTACAACGAGGGCGATCGCAACTTCTTGGCGGGAGAGCGATCGCCTTTTGATTTGCAGATAGATTATTTATCTGTACTACTAATGGTAGTGCTTCTAGTGGTTGCATACAATAGAATCACAACGTTTTTCTATTACTATAAGTAATGCTACTCTTGGTTATTTATTTATATTACTTATAGTTAGTCAAACCAGGGGTTGCCAACTAACAGTAGTGCTACGTTAAGGAGTAAGAATTAGGTAATGCCCGTGTTAGTAACATTAAAAAAAGTGCGAGAAGGCAGGGGTTTGTCACAGAACGAGTTGGCAAGAAGAACTGGTTATAGCCTGCAAAATATTCAAAAAATTGAGCAAGGAAGGGCGTTGTCGATTACTTTTGAATCTTTAGAAAAGTTTTGTAAGGTGCTTCAATGCCAGCCCGGAGATATTTTGTACTGGGAATCAGATGATGTTGATGAGGAGGAGGTATCCCCAGTTAATAAGATCGTTCAGGAACAAACTGGCGATTCGTCGGCGAAAAAAAATGGCTCAACGCGGGCATCGCGTTCTTTGTATAAGAAAGATTTGGGTGCGGCATAGCGATCGCTATTTTTTGTAAATGACCTAAAAGGTTTTATGGCACGCTACCATGAGTATAATTAGCAGGCTGCATTGCCATTGTTTTATACAAAGACACTGTGCTATTAATAGCCCTCAACCAGATAATTTAGGTGATCGCTTTGACCACACGAGTAATATAGCGGTCTAAAACGTGACGCGTAAATAGCACAAACAACTTCTCCAAAAAATCTGCAATTTTTGTCCGGATTTGATATGTTGGCATGGTAGTCAGTGTTTATGCTTGTATCAATTTACATTTTTCATCTCAGGGTGTGTTGGAAACAGAAATTATTAATGAGGAGTAAAATCTACGGATGGCAGACGTACAGAAATACATATTTAAGTTTCATGAAACAATTAAACTTAAGCGTTTTGATGAAAATGAGATACTTCGTGAAAAGCGCGATCGCATACTCGACCGTCTCGACCGGGGATTGAAAAAACTGTTTGTTATTGAGGGTTTAAAAGTACCTAAGTACGAAACATTTGACCAGGGTAGCTATGCAATGGGTACTGGTGTTAAACCAATTGATGGTCAATACGACATCGACACGGGTGTGCG
>JANNFJ010000143.1:0-2695 GCA_031379725.1 Calothrix sp. OTE_75_metabat_31 | reverse complement strand
TTACTTCGGAAGTTTTTCAGCAGCTATTTAAAGGTGGTTCCAATCCTTATTTCAATAATGTCGAATCTACGACTGCATATCACTCTTTATCAACTACTAATCCAGCAATTGAAGCAGACCAGGTGACAGCGGTTTATCTTTCTCCCCAAGACCCAAATTACTTTAAAGCAGGTTCGCATCCAGTAGCTTTGTATCGATATAAGTTAGAGTTTTTTCGTTAAATGGTCCCCAAGACTACGTATGTTTTGGATAATTTGAGTCTGTAGAGAATTTATGGCTTCAATAGAAATAAACTAAGACAATTAACAAATGATTATTAAGTACAAATCGTTGTAAACTAATGGCAAACATGTAATCGAATTGGGATTATGGAATCTAATTTATTCACCGCTATCATTTTACCTACAGCTTTAGGTATTATTATGCTAGGTATGGGTTTGAGCTTAGTACCCGAAGACTTCCAACGAGTTACCAAATACCCTAAAGCAATAGTTATCGGTTTAGTCAGTCAATTGATTATTCTCCCTATTATTGGTTTTGCAATTGCTAGTATTGTGCCAATGCAACCTGAAATCGCTGTTGGATTGGTAATATTATCAATCTGTCCGGGGGGACCTTCTTCTAACTTAATTACTTACTTAGCAAAAGGGGATGTTGTTCTGTCAGTTACTCTCACAGCATTGAGTAGTCTAATTACAGTATTTACAATTCCACTTTTGGCTAACTTAGCATTACAACGCTTTCTTGGAGAAAGTACTGCTATCGAATTACCAGTTGGTCAAACAATGGTACAAATATTTGTAATTACTCTTATACCCTGCGGTTTGGGAATGTGGATAAACCAGCAATTTCCGACTATTGCTCGAAAATTGGCAAAGGTGACAAATAAACTGGCAATTGTATTTTTATTTGCGATTATCTTTGCTGTGATAATACGTGAATGGCAACGTCTTCCTAGGTTTATTACCCAAGTTGGAATTGCAGTTGTATTGCTAAATATCATTTCTTCATTAACCGGATTTTGGTTTAGCAAACTTTGCAAGTTGGACATTTCTCAACAAATTTGTATTGCCATCGAAGTCGGAATCCAAAATGGTACACTTGCCATTGCAATTACTGCGGGTTTACTAAAAAATCCGGATATGGCAGTTCCAGCAGCAGTTTACAGTTTGTTTATGTATATCACAGCTTTGATTGCAATTTTTTATGGTAGAAAATTTGCTTCTACAGAAATTATAGACTTAAAAGTATAATTTGCAGGTTCATATCTTCGGCAACTTTCATGGAGTCGGGATATTAGTAGTTCCTGTCAAAATTTCCGTTCTACTGTTTGATTTTTGTACTCCTGCAAAGAAGCAAGCTAAGGCGTAGCCTGCGCTACCCTACACAGAACACCAAATAAGTAGCGTGCGTTAGCGGATAGTTCCGAGGTCTTGGTGCGTTACGAATCACGCTAACGCACCCTACTAGAAAATATCATGAATTATGAGTAATATAAATACTTACACGCATTAAAAACCGCAACTGATTGCGATACTTACAACTATTAATATGTCATCAATTATTACTAACTCCGAACAGTGGTGCGAAACTTACGACAATGCTGCGGTTGCCAAAAAATATAACTTGCTGATAGAAGCACTTTCTCAACCACTTTCACCTGCGTTAATCGAAGAATGCGACTTGGGGATGTTGCTATTAGAACTTAAAGATGAATTAGATGATAATAACTTAATTTCCGATGCATTACGATTAATTGAAAAAGTCCAGCAGCAGCAACCACAACTTTATAACCAAGAATTTCCATATCTCGATACTTTCCGAATCAGTTACTACCTTTTCTCAAATCAACTCGAACTGGTAAATACCTCATTAACTCAATTTAAAATTAATCCTACCGGTGGTATTGAACAGATAGCATCTGTAATTAATCTACTTAGTTACTACGGTGCGAAAGATATTTTGCTCGATTTTTGTAGCAGTATTTATCCACAAGTCAAAAATACTGGTTTAGAAGATGAGTTAGTCAAATATATCATCCAAAATTTAGTAGAACGTACTTATTACCAGTTACGAAATGGTGAAACTGTCGATTGGGAATTAGTCAATACCCAAATAACCCAATATAGCGTCCAAAATCAACAATTAGCAGCAAAAATACGTCAAGATTTAACTACTCAATTAGTAATTAACGAACAATTTTTTACGGATTTCAAAAACGAACGTGAGAGAGATAAAATTTTGTGTCTTCTATCAATTGCTTTCTCTGGTTATATGGTAGCTAGAAAGCAAGTGAACTTTATCACTAGTCAAGCAATTTGGGAAACTGTATTTGAGTTTTTGGCAAACCGCAAATTAGCCAAAAAACAGTTAAGTCATCCCGATACTAATTTTCAAATTAGCGAACAACAATTAGATGAGTACGCAGGTCGATTAATTGGAGGTTTATTTTCAGACCAACAAGCTTTATCTGTGACATTAGTTTGGGGAATTCCTTATGTTTATGATTTCTTATTCAGTCAAAAAGTCATTACACAAGTTGTTTATCAAGAGGTAATTGCAGTGACAGTTAACATTAAAACGCATCTAATTAAATTTTTTAACGAACATTTATGGAAGTATCATTTTGTTCATCGCTGGATGCATCCTGACAGCGTGTCGTTAGATGATTTTACTGCCGAAGCGGCAATTTTTG
>JANNFJ010000142.1:0-4644 GCA_031379725.1 Calothrix sp. OTE_75_metabat_31 | reverse complement strand
TAGTGTCGGGGTTACTGGGTGCTGCTGTAGGGATTCCGGCATTACGATTGCGGGGAATTTATTTGGCAATTGCGACTATTGCTTTTGTTGAAGTTTTGCGTGTTGTTGCTTTGAATTTGGATATTACAGGTGGTGCAGTGGGAATTTTTAATATTCCTCAACCTTTTGGGACACCGATTGAATATCTATGGATTGCTTTACCTTTATTGATAATCTCAATGGTGCTGATTTATCGTCTTGAAGGGGTGCGGGTTGGGAAAGCATTTATTGCTATCCGTGAGGATGAGTTGGCTGCAGGGGCAATGGGGATTAATCCTACTTATTATAAGGTTTTGGCTTTTACGTTGGGGGCAATTTTGGCGGGGGTTGTTGGGGCTATTAGCGCTCATTTTTTGAATACTTGGAATGCACGGCAGGGTAGTTTTGATGCAAGTATTATTTACTTGACTTTTGTGTTGATTGGTGGGTCGAGGACTTTTTTGGGGTCTGTTGTGGGTGGGATGGTTTTTACTGCTTTGCCAGAGGTGTTGAGGGGTTTGGCTGATACTGGGGGGTTGCCTATTTGGTTGGCGCAATTTTTGCGTGATGGCAGGTTGATTATTTTTGGGGTGTTGATTGTTGTGGGGACTATCTTTTTTCCGCAGGGTTTGGTGAGTCCGAGGGTTTTGGGGAGGGGGAGGAGATAATATTGTCTCACGCAGAGGAGGACACTTGCGTGCGGGGGTTCCCCCCGTTGTAGCTTGCTTCCCCGCAGGGGTGCAACGTGTCCGTCGCGCAGAGGAAGAGAGGGAAGAGAGGGAAGAGAGGTTTTTGGAAATAATAACTATGATTGAGTATGAGTTGGGGAATGCTGGGAATGTTATTTTGGAGTTGCGATCGCTGACTCGTCGTTTTGGTGGGCTGGTTGCGGTTAATGATGTTTCGTTTGCTGTGAATCGGTATGAGATTTTTGGTTTGATTGGCCCGAATGGTGCTGGGAAGACTACTTTGTTTAATTTGATTACGGGTTTGATTGCGCCTTCGGAGGGGAAGTTGGTTTATCAGGGTTTGAACATTTCTCGGAAAAAGCCTTTTCAGATTGCTTCGTTGGGGATTGCCCGCACGTTTCAAAATATCCGTTTGTTTGGTGAGTTGTCGGCTTTGGAAAATGTGATTATTGCTCGGCATTTACATACTCAGAGCAACTTAATTACAGGTGTTTTGGGAATACCACCTGCACCGACGGAGGAAGGTAAAAGTAGGCAGAAAGCTTTTGAATTATTAGATTTGGTTGGCTTGAAAGACCGTGCCCAGGAGCTCGCAAAGAATTTTGCATATGGTGACCAACGACGTTTGGAAATTGCCCGTGGATTGGCTCTAGAACCACAAATTTTACTTCTTGATGAACCTGCTGCGGGACTGAATCCTAGTGAGAAACAACAATTGAGCCAATTTATTCGCCAAATTCAAGATAAATTTAAGCTAACTGTAATATTAATTGAACATCATGTACCGCTAGTGATGGGATTGTGCGATCGCATTGCTGTTTTACACTTCGGTCAACTCATTGCTCTTGGTGAACCTGCTGTAGTTAGAAGTAATCCTGCTGTTATCGAAGCCTATTTAGGACATGATTAATTTTAATGTAGAGACGCGAAATTTCGCGTCTATTTGTAATTAATTAATATATGAACAACATTACTATCTTAGAAACTAAAAATCTTTGCGTTAATTACGGCGGAATTCAGGCACTCAAAAATATTAATTTATACATTAATAATGGTGAAGTAGTTACTCTAATTGGTGCAAACGGTGCAGGTAAAACAACTACCCTCCGGGCTATTTCCAAAATTGTCAATCCTCGGAGCGGCGAACTTATCTACAATGGACGCAATATTATTCGTCGTCCACCTCATGAAATCGTACAATTAGGCATTGCTCATTCTCCTGAAGGTAGGCGAGTTTTAGCGAAACAATCTGTCTATGATAATTTATTATTAGGTGCTTTTATTCGTTCTAACCAAAATGAAATTAAAGACGATATTCAAGTCCAATTTTCATTATTTCCTCGACTCGCTGAACGTCGCAATCAACTAGCAGGAACTCTCAGCGGTGGTGAACAGCAAATGTTAGCAATAGCTCGTGCTTTAATGAGTAGACCAAAACTCTTATTATTAGATGAGCCAAGTTTGGGTTTAGCTCCTGCAATTGTTAAAGAAATTTTTAGCATTATTGAAAATTTACGCACTACAGGTGTAACTATTTTATTAGTCGAACAAAACGCTAATTTAGCGTTGAAAATTGCCGATAGGGGATATGTTCTCGAAGCTGGTTGCATTACATTGAGTGGTGCAGCTTCGGAATTAATTACTGATGAGCGAGTTAAAAAAGCTTATTTAGGTTGAGCTAGTACAAGACGGCGGAAATAAGAATACTATTGTAGTGCGAGCATCTTGCTCGCGTACTATATAAAGCGAGCAAGATGTAAGCCCTTCGGGCTGGCTTTGCCTACGCACTACCTTTATCAAAATTGAAATATTTTTAAAATAGTATGGTAATTTGCGCCATGCTGTACTAGTAAGACTAAATTACTAGTATTCCATGTCATTAATTTTGATTTGATCAAAGAATCCCGGATTTTAGCCCTTTCGAGAGGACTAGATCCCCGACTTCTTCAAGGATAGCGCTGGCGAATTACGGGTAATACCCCTTAATACTGGCAACATATAGCCTTATCGAATGCCTCAAATCCCGCCCTACCATCGAATGGTAGGGCTAATAGGAACAAAGCCTGCTTCAAGCAGGCTTCGTCCCAATTAGCCCCAGGCTTCAAGCCTGGGGCGGAATTTTGGGCAAGCGAGGGGTCTAGCCCTTTATTCGCCAGCAGCATCCGTAGAAGTTGTCGGGGATCTAACAGATCATCAGAACTTTTGACATGAATTTTTCTATCATTTAATTACTAAATATTATATTTTAACATAATCCTTGAATAATATAAAGGATTTTAAAAAAAATCTATTTCAAGGTAATATACGTATATATACTGCCATTTGCCCGAATATTTTGGTAAATGTCCGTATTTATGCTGGCTACAAAAATACGAAATATACGTAGTTAAGTAATGAATATGAGAATTTGCGTGATTGGGGCTGGAATTAGCGGGTTGGTAACGGCTAAGACTTTTTTGGAGTCAGGATATGATGTGACGGTATTTGAGAAGCAAAAGGGACTTGGAGGTGTTTGGGAAAAATCCAGGACTTACCCAGGACTAACTACCCAGAATACACGAGATACCTATTGTTTCTCGGACTATCCAATGCCAGAATCGTATCCGGAGTTTCCGACAGCGCAGAATATACGGGACTATTTGCATTCCTATGCAAAGCATTTTGGGGTATTTAATCGAATTCGCTTCGAGACGGACATTGTTAATGTTACGAGGGAAGATAGCAATAAGGCAAGATGGACAGTTACTTTTAGATTTCCAGATGTTCGCAGTGGTGGAATTAAAGAGGAAAAGCAGGAATTTGATTTTGTTTTAATTTGCAATGGTGTGTTCAATATTCCAAAAATACCTGCGATGGAAGGTAAGGAGGAATTTATTGCATCTGGTGGGGAAGTATTGCATTCGAGCCAGGTAAATTATATCTCAATTATTGATGGTAAACGAGTTGTAGTTGTTGGGTTTGGTAAATCAGCCGCAGATATTGCAACTTTAGCCGCTGAACGTGCGAGAGAATGTAATTTGGTGTTTCGTCGTGCTTTGTGGAAGATTCCCAAGCGGTTTTTTAATAAAGTTAGTTATAAAGACCTTTTGTTAACACGGTTTTCGGAAATATGGTTATTTCACCGGAAACAGCAAGGTATGGAGAAGCTGCTGCATCAGTTTGGGAAACCCTTAGTTTGGGCATTTTGGCGAATCAATGAGATGATAGTGCGATCGCATTTCCAACTCGCTCGCTGTGGTATGTTACCAGATGTACCCATGAATAAAACTTTGAGTTGTACGGCTAATCTAGCTCCTGATGGATTTTATGAATATATCCAAACAGGGAAAATACAGACGAATAAAACTGGGGTAGCTCGATTTACATCTAGTGGGGTCGAACTAACAAACGGGAAAAGCTTAGAAGCTGATATTGTTATCTTTGGTACGGGATTTACACAAAATATATCTTTCCTTGAAGAAAAATACCGCGATATAGTAAGGGATGAAGCCGGGAATTTCCATTTATACCGGACTATGATTCATCCCGATATCCCCAATTTGGGGTTTATTGGTTACAATTCGAGCATGTTTTCCCCTTTCACTTCTGAAGTTGCAAGCTGGTGGATGCTTGAATATATCGAAGGAAATTTAGCTTTACCTCAATCCGGGGAAATCTATCAAGAAATAAATACCGACTTTCGTTGGAATCAACGCAATTTACCAGCAGATTTACCAGTTGGAATATGTGTATCTCCATATAATTTTCGTCACCTCGAAGATTTGCTTCAAGATATCGGTTTGATTAGCTCCAAATCTAAACCAATTCAAGGAATAATGGAATGTATTGACCCCCTTGCATACCAAGAAGCGAGAAAAAAATTACTGAGTCGAAAGCTAAAGAAAGCAACTTCTAATCAACTCCCAAATCGATAACCTTTTCCATAAACAGTATGGAT
>JANNFJ010000049.1:0-8984 GCA_031379725.1 Calothrix sp. OTE_75_metabat_31 | reverse complement strand
CACCTTTAATACCTGCAACAATACCAACATTCAAAAAGGAAGTCCCCAAGTAAGCACCTACGCCTAAGCTAGCGTTCAGTTGAAGTTCGGGTAAATCTTCATTTTTTTCGCCATAGGTATCTTTAAGGTAAAGCCCATCTACAAATACGTCATTAATTTTATTTAGAGAAAATCCCTTATCCTTCCAATTTACTAGTCCAGTAGTGTCATATCCCAAACCAAAACGGGCTTCCAGTCCTAGAGTACCCCTGAGAAAAGCTTGACCAATGACTCCAATTGGTGTGGCAATTGGGAATGGCAACTCCATCGCTGCATTAATCTTGAATGTTGGCAAGGTAAATTCTGCTAGGGTTACATTTTTTTGCCCTACCAGTAGTCCCAAAATCGAAGTTGGATTATCAAGAATTGGGAAACTAAATAAATCTGTTGCACTAAATGCCTCAGCAAATCCAGCAGCAGATGTAGTTTTTAACTTTGATTTTATAGCAGAGTTTTGAGATGTTTGCGATAGCTGATTCTGCGTACTAACCTGGTTCGAGTTAGTTTGAGAAGTTTGGCTTGGCGTTTTAGTTAAATTTGTATTACCCTTTTGGGAGTTAAGCCTTTTTTTCTCTTGCAGTTGACCAGCCTCAATGAAAGCCTTTTGGAGGTCGCTACTGGAAACGCCAGCAAATGGATCTGGTGGCTCAGATGTAGACGTTTCTTTATTCGCTGTTTGATTACTGTTTTTCTGAGTTTTGAGCAAGCTAACGATGTCCGACAAAGGAAACTGACCTAGGTCAATTGCTGTTTCACCTAGTTCATCGGTTAAGGAACTTTCTATCTTATCAGCAATACCTATGAGTTTATCAAGACTATTAAATGCTTTGAGCAGTTCTGCTGAACTGCTAGATGCTATTGAATTTTGCTGCTTTTGTTGTGTATTACCAGTTTGTGCTTGCCCTGGAGAGTTTTTCTTCTGACTACGAAGTCGATCCGAATTCAGAATTATTTCTAAAACACTAATTTGATTGTTTTTGTCTAAGTCATAGCTTTGTCCCAGCAAAAAGTACAATTGCGTATCTTTTTTCAAGAAATCAACAATCGGACGGATTGGCTTAATTTTGTCATTTATTTGTTTGAGTAATGGCACCAAGTAATCTTGAACCAACGAACCAACATAAACTTTGCCACTAGCTTCCACTTCCAGTTTGTTGTAGATGTCACTGGCTTTGGTTAATTCGAGCAGATTAGTTTCTGGTAGTGTGGCTTTTAAGTCAAAACCCAAAGAAGGTAAAGCTTGAATCCCCCCCGGAAATCGCACCCGACTGCTTAAGTCGATTTGTCCACTGGCGTTAATTGCTGTTGAAATTAACCCTGGCTGATTAGTTCGAGAAGCACCACTAGCTAACGTTATACCCAGTTGAGCTAAACCTACTAAAGTTTCTCCTAAAGTTAGCTTTTTATCACTATTAGGTTGAGTTCCTGGGTCATTTAGACCTATATCAAAGCCTAACTGGAGTTTGGTTTCTGTTACTTTCGGCTTTGTATCCGTGGGAATCAAAGGTGGTGAATCTGAAGGGGCAATATAGGCTGGAATTACTTGCTTAGACTGATTTTTACTCGACCAAGTAAGATTGATGGCTGCATTGTCTGGATAAAGTTTGCTTGATGAAAAATCAAAATCATCACTGAAGTACTCGACTTTCAAGTCATATACTTCTCCTGCCTTTAAACCAATAGACGTACTATTGATTTGCGAAATGGGGGCATCATTATTAGTTATGCTTTTAGGCCAACGGTCAATTAGTAGTGTTTCGCTACCTCCCACTTTTAGCCATACCCGCACCCCATCATTGGCTTCAGCATGGAATGTGTAATCTTCAGAATATTCAGCTTTAATTTGACCTGTCCAGCGAACGCTATAGTCACCATCCTTAATAATATTAGGAACGGGATCGGCAGTACCCCAAAAGTTATTAATTTTGGCTTCGTATTGTGTAAACTTGGGATTTCCTTTTAGGTCAGTATTAGCAAAATATTCTGCTAGAAAACCACCTTCAGCTTGATTCAGAGAACGTAAGTAATCGCTGGAACTTGCCCCACTAACATCAAGTCCTGTGCCTTTTAAAACTGTACGTCCTGAAGTGCCTGGTTTTTGCCAGTACACTTCTACCGAGGCTTGTGAAGAAACTGAGTCATTGTTTTTGTAACGAAACTCAATATCGAGACGCTCGCCAGCTGTTAATCTGACGGTCTTAGAGCCACTTTTACCTGCTGTCTTTCTACTTACATCCAGGGACTGATAGCTGCTGGTCGGACTTTTTAATTCAAGTTTAGCTTCGTCGTCTACATTATCGATATAAAAAATGTAATCGCCTGTGGTTGGTACTATTAGCGACCCCACCCACTTCACACTAAATTTTTTTTCGCTAGCTATTTGGGGTACAGGAGATTTATCCCAATTGTAGCGAATTTCTGATTCCAGACGAGTGGCGATAGGATCGCCAGCCCACTCCAAGTTATTGTAGTAATATGCACGGAAACCATCACCATCGCTGGAAATATTTTGTGTTGAAATCTTTGTGGGGTCAAATGGTTTAACTATTTCTTTATTCTGATTGTTGCTTTGCCAGTAAAGTTGTGCTTTAGCATCTCCTTTACCTTCGTAATACTCCATCTTCAGGTCATAAACCTGTCCAGCATTCAGAGAAATTGACGCATTATGGCTGTAAGTGCCATCTTTCCACTGGTCGATAATTAAATTATTGTTAATCCACAGTCGTACACCATCATCAACATCGGCAATGAAAGTGTAGTTTTCGCTAAATTTAGGCTGAATCTTTCCTGTCCAGCGGACGCTAACCTCATCTTTACCCACATTGAGGATATCACCCTTCTTCCAATTGTTATTAATCGCCAATTCTTGACGAGTTTCCTTTAAATTTTTTAAGTTTTTGTCCTTGAAGTATTCTGCCTTGAAGCGTGGTAGTGAATAGGGAGAAAAATATTGTGTCTGTACCTGTTCGTTAATTGTACTTAAGTTAGGTCGAGAAACAGTCCAAGAGAAATCGAGCTTTGCTTCGCCACCCACATCTATAAATTCGAGTTTAAAGTCGTACTCTTTGCCTTGCTCAAGATAGATAGACTTTACATTATTAGTATCCCACCATCCACCATCATCTTGTCGTTGCAAAACAACGGTATCATCGACCGTAATTTCAGCATAGTCATTAAAGGTACCGCCAAAGGTATATGTACCACTGTAAGGCGCAATTAAGCGACCTGTATAAACGGCTTTAAAGTCTTCTGTGCTACCAGTGGGACTACCTTTACCCCAGTCTTGACTAATGTATTGCGAGGTCAAAATGTCTACGACATTGGGCATGGGTTGGTATACAGATAAATCACCTATCTCATCAAAAAATTGTCGGCTTAGTCCTCTATTAGGGGAAGAAGGGAGCGATCCAGGTGTAACAATTATATTTTCAGTGATGGATTCTTTCTTTTTCTGATACTCCAGCTTAAACTCAGAGCTATCGTTATTGACCAGCATTTGCAAGTTGTGCTTACCAGCAGTCAAAACTGCTTCGGTTTCATTACCGTTCCATTTAAGTTCTTGCTCATTAATAATTAATTTGACCGTTTGTTGGCTTTTGTTGAAAGTATACTTGCCAGCCTCAGTAACTTCAAATTGCCCTGTCCAGCGAGTAATATATTTGTCTTTCAGTTTCTCGAAAACTGGTTTGCCAGTGATTTGAACTTGAGGTTCAACCCTAGTAACAACTGGGTTTTTGCCTAGACCATTCCAAAAGCTATCTGTGAAATATTCAACCTTAAAGCCAGAGGTAGACGGTAATGGATTTCCAGTTAAACTACTGTGATTGGGTGTAAGGTTTTGTGCGGGAATAGACTGCCAACTTCCACCGGGTTTCTGCCATTGTAACTCGACTGAGGCGCTACCCTCAAACTCTCGGAAATCTAGTTGCAAATCATAAAGCTGGTCTTTGGTTAAACTAACGGAAATTTGCTTTTCTCCGGTGCCATAATCAATGTGTTGCTGACCGCCTAACCAAAAGCTAACGCGATCGTCCTGAGAAACGTTAACCTTAAAGTTATATATGCCACTCTGGTCAGGTTTTAGTTGTCCCAACCATCGCACTCCTATATAATCGGTATCTATAATATCGCTGAGGGGTTTATCAAAACTATCTGTGAATGATGTCGATGTTGTAATGCTAGTGTAGGAAGGCAAACCAACAAAGTTGGAATTATTGAAGTACTGAACAGTTAAGCCCTTAACAGGCGTTTGGTTTGGAGCTAGAACTTTTGTGTTGTTGCGGTCGTAGTTGAGGAAGTTTTGGGGAATAGTCTCAAACCTGCTAGCATTAGGTTGCTTCCATTCCAACTTTAAGGAAGCTTCTCCATCTTCGCTGTAGTAATCTAACTGAATGTTGTAGGTTCCTTTCTTTAAAGAACTAGACCCCAAGCCAAAACCTTGGTCATCCCAAATGTCAATTAGTTTGTTAACTTTACCATCAACAGACTGTAACCAAAGTCTGGCACCATCTTTTGAAGATGATGATTGTTCTGTCAATAATCTAAACTCATATGTCCCATCTTGAGGGATTGTTAGTTGCCCTAACGACCGTACCCCAAAGTTATCATTGTCTAGTACGGAATTAGGAGAATTTGTTCTCCAGTCTTCGTCAATAGTACCTGACTCAAATTTTTGTAACGATGGCAAGCCAATTAACTGAGAGTTATTGTAATACTCCACAAATAATCCACCTGAACCAAGACTCATTACTTGGCTAATATTTGGCGTGAAAACCTCTTGAGGAACTACAACTTTCTGTGTGGAATTGGGAACTGTCCACAGTAATTGAACGGCTGCATCGCCATTCTTCTCGTAATAATCTACCTGAATGTCGTATGCCTTGCCTTGCTCTAACTTAATTTTAGAACTTGCATTTTCCGTCAATCCGCGATCGCGCCACTCATCAATCACCAATTTTCCGTCTATCCACAACCGTGCCCCATCATCAGATTTAACGTAGAAGGTGTAGTCTCCACTTTGGGAGGGTTTAACTTGTCCTGTCCATCGAACAGAAAAATTATCTGGTTTTAAACCAGTAAGGGGCGAGCCAGACTTCCAATCTTCATTAATCTGAGCATCAATAATTGTACGAACAGTTCTGCCACCACCAATTGCGGTAGATTCACCTGTATATTGTGCCGTTAGACCTCGACCACTACTAACGCTTAAATCAACTGGCAAAAAAGCTATTTTACCTTGAACGTTTAAGTCTTCAACAGGTTGAAAAACAATCTCTCCCTTAAAGTTGCTTTTTTCTTTATCTGTCTCTATGTAATACCCAATTGAGTCGTTGTAGCCTATAAATAATTTAAAATCGACTGCAATGTTTGATTTTAACTTCCCTGATGTTTCATCGAGGCTCAAAGGTAACCAATTCGGTAATCCAAAACGTTTATCAAGATTTAAATTAAAAAGCTCATACGTCCAATTAGCGTCAATTTTGAGATTAGCATCGCTACCAGCCGTTGCCTCATTCAACTTTATATTGAATGTAAATGAGTCTTTCTGGATGCCCGTACCAGCTTTAATAGCATTAAAAGCGTTAGTCAAAGATGTTTGTAAAGCTCCCATCCCCTGCTTTACATTTTGGGTGATGCTTGTGTTGAGCTTATTGAGTTCGCCTTCAATCTGAGGCAAAATTCGACTTATATAGTTAAAGTCATCTGATTTTGAAATTAAATCGCCCACAATTGGCAATGATGTGAGGCTATCTTGTTTTTGATTAATAGTATTGGCAACACCTTGCAACGTACTTTTGATTTGCTGTACTAACTGACTTAAAGGTGAAGATTGGTTGAGTTTACTGGCATCAATTATTTGTAGTCCTGATTCGCCATCTGCCACATAAACGTAATTGCCAACAGCTTGGACATCATTGGCTGTTCCTGATGTGTCAAGAATATCTAACAATTTAGGACTGACTGGGTTGGTTATATCTAGAGTAACTAATCCTGCGGAACTATCGGCAATATAAACACGACTGCCTGCTATGCTAATACCGCGTGCTGAACCAGGAGTGTCGAAAACTCCTCTCAAAACAGGGTTAGCTGAATTGCTGATGTCAACAATATGCAGTCCTGCTGATTGTGCTGCTACATATGCATATTGCCCAACTACTTTGACACTAGAAACATTATCAGGAGCTATGTATTTTCCTCTTAATACTGGGTTGCTGGGATTAGTAATATCAAAAATATCGACTGTTTTACCGCTAGAGGTCGCAACATAGGCAAAATTCCCCTCAACATCTACACCCGTAGCTAGCCCTGAAGTAGCAATACTTTTTATTAAAGTCGGTTTTGTGGGATCAGTAATATTTACAATACTTAAACCATTGGATGCAGCTATATAAAGAACATTACCAACTACATCCTGACCTTGGACATTACCCGTAGGCTTGTAAGTTGCGACTAATTGAGGTCCTGCTGGATTATTAACATTAATAATGCGAACACCATTTGCCTCATCTGACAAATAAGCAAAACCATTAGAAATACTTACTGCCAATGCGGTGGAAAGTGGAAAATTATAACTACCTACTAATTTAGGAACACTTAAATTTCTAATGTCAATAATTTGAAGTCCGTTTCTACCGTCTGCTATATAAGCGTAGTTACCTACTACAGTTACGTTATAGCTAACACCAGGAGTATTGTAGTTGCTAAGAATTGAATTTATAGATGATATCATTTTTTGAAACCTGTAAATATTATGTTGATGTTTACTTAGATTTTGAGTTGAAGATTTACCATTTCCATCTTTATACACTTTTGGTTATAGTGTTTTTTTTGAACTTACAGCATCAGTAAAAATACTTAGTCATCGTTAAGGGCGAATCAAGGAAAATAGAATTTGTCGTGACGGTCAGATGCCCGACAAGAGTGGGGTGACACCCCTCAAATAACGATTTCTCGCAATTCCACAATATCGTAGGGGCAGGGTATCATTAACTTAAGCCACAACTACCTCGTTCCCAGGCTGTGCCTGGGAATGAATTCCAAGATGCTCTGCCGGCTCTGCCTCCAGTTATAACCCTGGAGGCACGCGGGAACGAGAGAGGGTAACAATTTGTTGAGCTTCGGATTAAGGGAACAGACAATATCAGGAGAAAACATCCCAACCAATCCCCTTCCTTCCCTGACCTCTTCTTCTCTTTGGGAAGATACACCTATGCTTCGGAACCGGAAAGAAAAGTAAAGCAAAATAAATCGACAACCAAATACCCATATATCCAGGGACGAGGACCTATTGATGCGACCCTTGCTTGTTTCTAAATGCTTTGCCAGCATTGGGGAATGCCTTGGAAGCGGGATGTTCTCAATCGCGCATTGGTTAACAATTTTCAGCGCACGGGTAAAATATCGATCGAATTATGCGGTGCGTTGTCTGAATTGATGGGACTGAAATCGCAACTAGTTGAGATTCCTGCCGTTACGATATCTCAGCTGCCAACACCAGTACTGATACCTTGGCTAGAAAGTTTTGCTATTCTTTACGAAGCATCAGAAAAAGAATTAATCATCGCCATTCCCGAACAAGGAATTACCCGGAAAAAACGGCGGATTTTGCCGAAACTTGGGGAGAATCAGGATAAGTCCTACTTTTACAAGCGACTCCGGAGACTCCTAAAAATCGATTTGATTTGTCGTGGTTTTTACCTGCGATCAAAAAGCACCGAACAGCTTTAATCGAAGTATTTATTGCTTTAACAGTACCCGATGCGACTCCCGAAGAGATTGTCGAAGCAGCTAAAATAGCTTGTACCCATGAATTTATTATGAATCTGCCTAGCAAAAATTACGGCAAAATGAACTACAGCTAGCTAATGCCATAACAACTCTACGGTACAGTTAGAAAACCAACACTTACAGGTTAATGGACGTAAGATATTGTTGCAATCGGGGATGTCAGTAAGTATAAATATCAAGATTAGAGAGAGGACGGTGATGTCTATATTTACTGATATGTTTAACAACAGTGTGGAGAGTTTAAAAACAGTGCGTTAGCCAGGAAATAAATTTCTAGATGGACACATTCTAAAGGTGGGTTAAATTTCTAATACTATTTAGCTTTTAGCACGTACATGAGGGAGTAGGGTAATTTATTTCAGCGCTTTTCTTAGTAAGCTAATGTACTTTTAATTCGTATAAATCGGATAGGCAAGATGCCTATCCTACATGATTCTCATCCAAAATATTAGAAAGATTAGATACCAGACAGCTTATCATTCGATTCAAAACATCATACTATGTTCTGAATCCCAACATTTATTATTGCGCCATTCTCGACCTCGATACTCGCAATCAGATTTAGTTTCGATCCAAGGTAATGAAGTCGGGTAAGAAATGGAGTTAGTAGTTGCACTTGCCTGTGAATTAGTTGTTACACTGAAAAATTGTATACCTAAATAACCCACTACTAAGACTTTTACAAAGATAAATGCAACGATAACTTTATTAAACGATTGATTTTGTAGCATCCTAGAAACCTGATTTATTCCCGATTAAATTATTGAACTACTTTTGATTGAATAGGAAAGTTAGCACAATCCTAAAATTGTGCGTTGCAACTATTGCACCTAAGACAATAAATATCTTGGTAAAAATGTAATTTTTAAAATTTGCTCTCACCAGATAAAAATATATTAATGCTCTGTTGATAGTCCAATTATTACTGATGAATATGCTAACTGTGCAGGTTCTTACTTAAGGTAGATGTGAACTTTGTACTAAATTATCGTGAATATACAGATTCTCGACATCGATTTAAGTGGTTTAGCTGAGTTATGGCTATATGGGGTCGTGGAATATTTATACTGTGCAGGCAGGTCAGGGTATTGGGGTGAGTTCAGGGTGCAGGGCTGTTTCATTCTTCAAACGAAAAATCACCGAAGTCTTATATTTTC
>JANNFJ010001403.1:0-4637 GCA_031379725.1 Calothrix sp. OTE_75_metabat_31 | reverse complement strand
AGCCAAAGACATATCCAACAAAAGTTGTAAGTTATTAAACCTACATTTCTTAATCCAAACTAAGCAATACCGTTACCGCGTTTAAACACCAACGACAAATTATTCGCAGGCATTTGCACCGTCTCAATCAAAAATAATTGCTGTGATGAAGCTGCTGCTACGACTTCATCTAAATCGCGCACACCCCATTCGGGATTTTGCTGCCTTAGCGACATATCGAATGCTTCATTACTGGGTGCGGTGTGCTTTCCACCCTGCTTGTATGGCCCATACATATAAAGAATACCGTCCGGTGGCAAAATTCGACCAGCACCTGCCATTAATCCCAAACACGCTGCCCACGGTGAGATATGAATCATATTAATGTTGACAATAGCTGTAATCGGCGAATTCTTTAATAATGTACTAACCTCAACAGCCCAAACCGCCGAACTTGCATCAATTTCAACTGGTGCAGACAGATTTTCAATCTTGAACTCTTTGCCCCATGCATCAATACTTGCCTGGGAAACCGGATTTGCATCCGAAGGTAACCACCTGCGAGGTTGAAGACGTGGTGCGAAAAACACTGCATGTTCTCCCGTACCGCTTGCCACTTCTAAAATCGTGCCGAATTGTGGCAGCACTCGCTGCAACACTTCTAAAATCGCTTCGCGGTTGCGCTGTGTTGCTGGTGCGTACTGTTTCATGAAAAAAATAGTATGGGTATATGGGGGTGTGAGTTAGGTTATTCTTCACAAAAGTACAGAATAATGTGAACTAGGGACGAAGGATAACCAGACGCTCAATATCAAACCAGTTTCATCGGAGCGAATATTGGTAACTTCATACATTCTACATAAAACAATGGATATCCAAAGATATGTTCTTTATTCTCCTGCCAGTATTTACACTAATGTTATTGATGCAAAAGCAAGAAATAGCACATTTTTTTGCATACATTACGTACAAGGAAAAATCCAAAAAACAGTAATCGTTCTGGTGTTGAAAGTAATCGAAGGATCGCGCAATAGGCACATCAACACGAGAAACCCTGGTAACAAACAATGTTTAAGCAAGCACTTTCACTCGCCGTTTTGTCTACTGTAGCATCTGTAGCATCTATCGTTTACACCGGTTCAGCACATGCGATGGGATTAACCGTAACCCCTGGTTCATACCGTCAACCTAGCGTTACAAAGGAGCGCAAATTATGACTTTAGTACGTTGGAACCCTTGGCAAGAAATGACGGCGCAACGCCAACTCAACCGTTTATTGGACGATACAATAACACCATCAGCATATTTAGAACGTAGCTTTGTGAGAGTACCCCCTGCGGAAATCGACGAGACAGCAGAAGCAATCAACTTGAAGTTGGAATTGCCAGGAATTGAAGCTAAAGACTTAGATATTCAAGTGACCGAAAAAGCAGTTTCGATTAGCGGTGAACGCAGGCAAGAAACCAAAACCGAAGAAAACGGTGTAACAAAGAGCGAATCCCACTATGGTAAGTTCCAACGTGTAATTCCTCTGCCTAGTCGCATTCAAAATACTGATGTCAAAGCCGAATACAAAGACGGTATTTTGAACTTGACCTTACCTAAAACTCACGAAGAAAAGAACAAAGTCGTTAAAGTCAGTCTCTAATGGATGCAGATTGCGATGCCCCTGGCAACTACGAAGTGGTGTCGCGTTTCCCCTACAGAGTCTGTGAATAATTAAGCCTTCAAATCCCCGACTTCTTACAAATACTGCTGGTTTTGGAGAGGGTCTGACCCTTCGCTTGCCGCCAAGCCCGGAGGCTAGTTGGAACGTACAGCCTGCCGAAAGCAGGCTACCCTGCGGGAAGCCGCTACCGCGTCTATGTAGCTATTAGCCCTACCATAGAATGGTAGGGCGGGATTGTGGGCATTTGAGAAGGCTATATGCTGCTAAAATTGAGGGGTGACACCCCTGATTAGCGAGTAGTATCCTTACGAAGTCGGGGATTTTGTACATTTCACGAGAATTCTCGTATGTGCCGGAAACTGTAGGGGTACGGCAATAAAAACATTGATATAGCCGTCCTATTTGATTTTTGAAAAAATTAGGTATCCGTAGGGTGCGTTAGCGCTTCTCATAACGCACAATTCGTATCTACGTATCTTTTCAAAAATCAAACCGGATTCCTATATTATTCCTTAAGCAGTAAGCAATACTATCTTTCTTTTCAAATCTTCCTGATATGTATGTGCCTAGAATGGATAATTAAATGGTAGATGCACCCTGATAATTTCCTCCCCAATCCAAACCTGGACTGGGGTTTTTTATTGTTTATTTAAAACCATTAAAATCAAAATTTCAAATCTTCCTGATATGTATGTGCCCAGAATGGATAATTAAATGGTAGATGCACCCTATAAACTTACTCCCCAGCCTTAACAAAGAACTGGGGTTTTTTATTTTTAAAATAATTAATTTTTTTTAGCTTGGGTTTATTGAACGTGGCTAAATCGATATTATAGCTAACTGAACCTTATATAGGACTACTATTTGATTTTTGAAAAGAGACGTAGGGTGCGTTAGCGCTCTTCGTAACGCACCAAGACCTCAGAACGGTGCGTTACGCTGTCGCTAACGCACCCTACATATACTTAATTTTTTTATAAATCAAACCGGATTCCTATAATAGTCGTAACGGCACTATAAATCGTCCCTTAATGGCTGAGGGCTTTTTTATTTAAAAATGGCAGGCAATAAGCTTGGTGCCATCCATAGTGCATAACCAATAAACCCAAAAAATAGGCTGATTAGTACCGTTAGCACGTAACCGACACACATCAATAAACCATCCGATTCGACAGTCGCAACAGCCAAAATTAAGATACCTACTGTAGGAATTGGGTTAGTCAAAGGAATCGGTGATATTAATAACACCGCCAGCCATGAAATACAAAGACCATTCAATCGCCAAGTCCAAGGATTGTCTGCAACTTTGCTCAACCGGGGACGAGCGATTTTTTCTAGCACCTTAGTTACACGTTTGAGGTTTTGCAGAATGATTTGGGCAAATGAACGTGGGAATTTGTAATTTGCAATCTGACGCGGCAACCAAGGCGATCGCTTACCCAAAACCATCTGCATCGACAGCAGCAAACAAGCCCCACCAAAGGGACCTGTTAATCCTGGGGGCATAGGAAACAGAAACGGCAATACTAGCAAGGCAATAACTAAACTAAAACCTCTTTCTGAGGTATCTGCCAAAATATCACCAAGCGTTAACGGCTGTTCGGCTAATTTATGTAAAAGCGACTTGATATCTTGAGAAAATCTTAAATGTACTGACTGCGAATCACTCTCGTTAGCCAAACTCCCCACCTTTTTTAATTAATAAATAATTTAATTGTAAAAATTCTTCACAGTAGCTGCAACAAACTGCCTCATTCCCTACTCCCTAAATTTAGCCTAGCGGAACTAAAACTTCCAATGCTTGGGGAATAACTCGAAAATGTGCAGGTGTATGAGTTGTAATCTCGCCATCGGTATTAATTGGACGCGGCTTGCGAGTATATACATGAAATTCTTGTCCGTCTAACGCCCGCACCTCTCGCCAATGAATGTGCCGCCCATTTCGCATTGCGGGTAGTAAAGGAATAATTTGCCACCAGTACTTAATTTCTAAACTATACAAATCCAACCTTTGGTCATCAATCGTCGCATCGGGAACTACTGCCATTCCACCACCATAATAACGACCATTCCCCACCGCAATTTGCACAGTTTTTACAGAAATTGATTTACCATTAACATTAATCTGGGCGCTAAACGGTCGAGATTTCCAAATCACCTGCAATGCTGTCGCAGCATAAGCGAAAACACCCCAACGCCGTTTTACTTCCTTTGTCAACCGCTGAGTAATTTTTACACTTAATCCTAAACTCGCTACATTAAAGAAGTGCTTGCCATTTACCCAGCCTAAATCAATCCGTCGGATTTTGCCGTTGGCGATAATTTTGCACGCTTCGGGTAAATCCGTGGGAATTCCTAAAGTTCTTGCCAAGTCATTTGCAGTACCCAAAGGTAAAATACCCAGTGGTAATTGAGTTTCGACTAAGCCATCGACGGCTGCATTCAAAGTACCATCACCCCCACCAACAATTACCAAGTCTACTTGATTTTTATACTGATGGATAACTTCTGCTAGATGATGAAAATGCTCGGTAGACTCTTCAATTAACTCAATACCCAACTTTTCGAGACAGCTAATTGCTTCCGGTAGACCCTTTTCACCTTGGCGTGAGTGACGATTAACTAATAGCAGTGCCCGTCGATTGTAAATCCCTGTTTCTTGTGGTTTAGATGGTAAATAATTCCTGTCTTGCATATATTTTACCCAATCCTTAAATAAACCAGAATGCAGCCGATGAAACCCGCTAAACGTACAGCATCTTTACTTAATCGTTACTTCGTAATTATGGCTGTATCAGTTTTAGCTTTTCTAACCATAGGTATATTGACACCAAGACAAATCGGTAATTACCCGAAAAAAACTTGTAATATTCAAATTTGTGTTTCTAACACTGGCACTTGCACCTCTTGAAGAAGCCACACCCGAAGCGACTCCAAATAGCTAATGGGTTCACTTGTGCGAGAGTATTTTGTGTAAAAATACTCTCGT
>JANNFJ010001400.1:0-1727 GCA_031379725.1 Calothrix sp. OTE_75_metabat_31 | reverse complement strand
ATTGAAAAATTCATAATTCATAATTCATAATCGAGAATTATGAATTTCCCGAAGGGAATTGACTTTGGTATTTCCAAAGCCAAACAGAGTTAAGCTACTACTTCCTCGGTATGGCAATCAAATACCAACGAGAAGCTAGCTTCAGGGGACATTTGACGCATCAATTGCAAACGACCGTCAGCATCTGACCGACTGCGGAATCTTGCAACAATTTCTTGTTTTGTATCTGGAAGCAAACGTGCGATCGCCCATGAGTTTAGGCGCTTTTTATAGGCAACTGCTAGGTTTTCTTCGGAATGGCTGTAGCTGGTATCTTGTGCCATGATGGTGTTACGCAAAGATTAAGAACTTAATCGACTCGAATGCGCGAATTTCCCAAAGGGAATTTACTAACGCTTTTTGTAGGACGCTCACACCTGAATAGCATAAGAAAAATTGAACGTCAACGTTTGAAGCAAACAATTAACCCTACACTTAGTTCAGGATATCAATCTACACCGACAATTTTAGTGACTAAAACCTAGTCACCTGGCGACTTTCCTCTGTCAGTAGGCAAAAATAAATTCATGCCATTGTAAATGATTGTTAAGTAGCCATTTTATTGACTAACTCATTTTTACAGAAGTCGCTTCTATAAAACTCTATCTTCATGCTACACCTTTAGACTCGTATATTTCACACAAAGTGCCCCACTGCCAGCAGAACACCTGCTGTCAATGGGGAAAACAACGATATTTTATACTTCAAAAACAGGCTAATTACCAATTCTTACTTAGTAAAGCTTCAAACTCAGCCTGTAGAGCATTTACATCCGCTACTCTGGCTACCAATAAATTATCGTTTCCCGCATCGGTTAACCGCGATTTCCAATAACAAACGCTTTCTGCATTGCTCATCCAAAACTTGATAACTGTTCCCACCACTTCATCCATATCCCAACCCCATTTTTCAGGTATTGGTTCTACCGACTCAATCACAGCATCAAGTGTACAAATATGGGTACTAATATATTCGACTCCAAATTTCTTCGGATTATGCGAATTTTTGTGCTGATGATTAAAAAATTGCAAAACTGGAGATACTCCGACAATATCGAATATAAATTTCATCCCAGTCGTCCTCTATGTTTATAAGAAATCCTGTCTTGGATATTTGTAGCTATCTGAAACTTTTATTTATCAATCATGAATTCAATACCTGCTAGGTAAATCCAGCTTCAGGCAGATATTTAATTTTTAAGCAATTACCACTATGAATCATCTCAAAAATTAGCAGTTAATAGGTGTGAGTGCTAAAAGAAATGTCAATAAAAAATTAGCAGTTAATGGGTGTGAGTGCTAACATTTCATAGTCCCCTTATTTCTGATTATTAATTATTTTCATAGCAGATAAAATAGTGTATATTAATTTTAATATTTTCTTTATATTTAAACGGTTAAGTGATAAATTTTCAGGGTGAAATAGCAGCATTAGTTGCAGCCATGTTATGGGCTGTAGCATCGGTATTGTATGGACGTGTGGGTACTTCTATCCCCCCGTTACACCTCAATTTAATTAAAGGTATAATTGCGATCGCATTTTTACTAATTACCATCATCGCTTCGGGTGAGTTATTAAATGCGATAGCACCACTACCACTGGGCTTATTGCTCCTTAGCGGTGTTATGGGTATTGGTTTAGGTGATACAGCCTTTTTAGCCGCAATCAACAGTGTAGGGGCTAGACGG
>JANNFJ010001351.1:0-2264 GCA_031379725.1 Calothrix sp. OTE_75_metabat_31 | reverse complement strand
AAGTTACCTCGAATAAAGTCGAGTCCTCCTCCAGTAGGTTTCCGTTCCAAGTTATGAAAACCATTTTCTAGTCCAACTAATCCTTTAAGGATAGGATGGTCAAAATTATCATCAATTAAGTAAAACAATTCCGAAGGACTTTGTTTAGATTTGACGTTAATGGCAATACGCTGTTGAACTTCCCCATCGTTAATAAGCACTTGATAGTGAGGGGTTTGTCCTTCACCCAGTTTACGGTCGATTGCTCGACCTTTTAAAACACCATAATTCTTTAAAGGCATTTGTTACTCCTAATTTTCTTTGGACGAAATAATGACCAAGAGCGCTAATTACTAACTCTCAAGCGTTTTAATGTCGGCTACGGCTGTAGCATTTAATTATAGATACACTGAAGAATTAGTATATCTCGGACGTTCTCTGACAATTCGCTGTAAATTCCATTGGATGGTTCGTTGGGGCAATTATCGTCAACTGCAACAGAGGTACTAGCCATCCTCACACATGGTTATGTATTTTACAGTTGCCATAATGGCACAAATTTTCGGAAATGGGTTGTTAAGGTAATCACGGACAGACAAGATGCCTATCCTACGGCTTTTTTCTTTATGTGATTCTCGTTGTGAGTCGCTATGCGATTGCCCCCTACTCCCTCTAATTAGTCAGTGGCTGAATACGGGCATTAAAATGAGCATTTTGTAAAGCACTAATGGCATTCATTGAGTCTTGTACCCAAAACTGCCTGCCAAAGCGGACGAGTTGACGATAACCTCCAGCTTGGACGACACCAATAACGGGAACTTTTGCCTTTTCTCGTTCACCTGATAACCTTGTTAAAATACTTCGCAAATTGTCCTGTTCTTCAATAGTAATTGCTTGGTGAGGGCTGAGTTCAACCATGACTATTTGCACATCCTCAACGGGTTCGGCATCGTCTACAAGTAGTTGCTTTTGGTCTTCACGAGAGTCTACTTTTGCCCAGATAATTAGACGTGCATCGACTTGGAGTGCTGGACTGATACGTTCGTAAACTTTAGGAAAAACTACGGCTTCGGATTGTGCAGTTAAGTCTTCGATTTGCAAAATCGCCATTGGGTCACCTTTTTTGGTGACTCGTTTGATGACATTATTAAGCATCACAACCGCACAAATAACAGTACCTTCTTTTTGTTCGGCGAGTTGAGACAGGTTCATTGGTGCCAGAATCCTGGCGGATTGACGGATGGATTTAAGGGGATGGTCGGAGACATAAAAACCAAGTAATTCTTTTTCGCGTCGGAGTTTTTCTTGGGGTGGAAAGTCGGGAACTGGTTTAGCTTTGGGTGCGGAGTCAAAGCCGTTATTATTGGTATTGCCGTTATTGCCGTTGTTACCAAAACCTCCTCCTAATAAGTCAAAGTGGTTTCCTTGTCCGCTAGCGCGGTCTTTGGCGCGAGATTGTGCCCAGTCATAGACGAATTCGAGGTCTTTGGTTAATTGCTGGCGGTTATTATTGATTTTGTCGAAAGCACCGCAATATATCAATGATTCTAATGTCCGGCGGTTAACCGCACGCAAATCGACGCGATCGCAAAAATCCCCCAATGTTTTGAAGTCTCCCGCTTCACGGGCTTCGAGTATGGAAGCGATCGCATTGGTTCCTAAGTTTCGCACTGCCGATAACCCGAACATAATTTTGTCTCCCGATGGAGTAAAATCGACCCCCGAACGGTTAACATTAGGTGGTTCGATTTGGATATTCATGCTCGAACAGGTGGAGATGTACCTTTGCACTTTGTCGGTATCGCCACTGTTGGCGGTCAGCAATGCTGCCATGTACTCTAGCGGATAATTAGCTTTTAAATACGCAGTTTGATAAGTCACATAACCATAGGCGGTGGAGTGGGATTTGTTGAAACAGTTAGAGGCGACAAATCCTTGTTTTATAACGAAATTATGGTCGCGTTCAACTCCAATGTCATAGACATTGTGCAAGCCGAGTGATTTTCGAGTAACTATTTTGACCATAATCGTCACCTGGGAAAAGTTATAAAATCAACTATTTTGTCGATTTCGCCTGGGAATACATTATAGGACTTGGAGAGTAGGTAAAGTTAAATGTACCTGTGGTAAAAGTAAAACGAGAGAATTTTCCCCTATCTACCATGACAAATACTGAAATTAATTGTACCTGGGTTAAAATTAACAATGGTGACCTACAAATAGATGCTTACCTTCTTTTATTAAACGCTTAGCGTCAATTAAAAACTGGTTGGTTATTTTTTTCT
>JANNFJ010001330.1:0-5903 GCA_031379725.1 Calothrix sp. OTE_75_metabat_31 | reverse complement strand
CAGAATCCGGGTTACTTTAAGTAACCCGGATTCTAGCCCTCTAGACTTGTCCAAATTAATTACATAGACCATCGTGCCCCTACCAAGATGATTAAGTATGTTAATAGACAATTTTAGCTTGATAATTTTATTTTAATTATTGGGATTACTGGGTTCCTGATTGGCTTCTGACTCATCAGCTAGTTGAGGAACGGTGAAAATATGGTAAAAAGTAAGACTACTTGTTCCCTGACTAGGAATTTATGCTACTTTAATATGAATAATCTTACATATCCCGAATAAATAATTTTTTGCTGTAACCACTCTCGATTAAATTTTTCTTTTTAATACCATCTCCCATTTCTGAGCAAAGCGATGGCACTTTTTAGATGCCTTCGCTGACTGTCAGTCTATCGTTCATAACCACAGAACAAGCGGAAAATGGTATTGTTTTAAACCATAAAGTAACGACACACGGGTACATCTACTCGCTTACATCATGAATACCGCAGCAATCCTAACAGAAGAAGCACCTCAAGAACTACAGTCTAAAGGGCTAGTCAATCGACTCAAACGCCAAATTATTGTCATTCTCGACTTCGGTTCGCAATATTCAGAACTGATTGCTCGTAGAATCCGCGAGACTCAAGTATATTCGGAAGTCCTTTCCTATCGCACCACAGCCGAGCAAATTCGTCAACTAAATCCCAAAGGAATTATTTTTTCGGGTGGTCCGAGTTCGGTATATGACAAAAATGCACCGCAGTGCGACCCAGAAATTTGGCATCTAGGAATTCCCATTATGGGGGTTTGCTACGGGATGCAAGTTATGGTACAGCAATTAGGTGGGGAAGTATCCCGCGCTGACCGGGGTGAGTATGGTAAAGCATCGTTGTTTATCGATGACCACACTGATTTACTGACCAACGTTGAAGATGGTACGACCATGTGGATGAGTCATGGCGACTCGGTAATCGATATGCCACCGGGATTTGAATTGCTGGCACATACTGAAAATACACCTTGTGCTGCGATCGCTAACCACGAAAAAAAATTGTATGGTGTTCAGTTTCATCCCGAAGTTGTCCATTCACTAGGTGGTTTCGCTTTAATTCGTAACTTTGTTTACGATATTTGTCAAAGCGAACCAACTTGGACAACAGATGCATTTGTCGAAGAATCAATCCGCGAAATTCGAGACAGAGTTGGCAACAAACGGGTTTTGTTAGCTTTGTCTGGGGGAGTCGATTCTTCGACGCTGGCGTTTTTGTTATATAAAGCCATTGGCGACCAACTGACTTGTATGTTCATCGACCAAGGTTTTATGCGAAAGCTTGAACCCGAAAGGTTAGTAAAATTATTCCGAGAACAGTTTCACATTCCGGTTGAGTATGTCAACGCACGCGATCGCTTTTTGAGCGCCATCGCTGGTGTCACCGATCCAGAAGAAAAACGTCGCATTATTGGGCATCAGTTTATCAGTGTCTTCGAGTCCGAGTCAAGGAGGTTAGGGCCATTTGATTATCTGGCACAGGGTACATTATATCCTGACGTAATCGAATCTGCCGATACCAACGTAGACCCAAAAACTGGTGAACGAGTCGCAGTCAAAATCAAGAGTCATCATAACGTCGGTGGATTGCCCAAAGATTTACGATTCAAGCTTGTGGAACCGCTGCGGAAGTTATTTAAAGACGAAGTTCGTAAGGTTGGTCGTTCGATTGGTTTGCCCGAAGAAATCGTCCAGCGTCATCCGTTCCCCGGTCCCGGTTTAGCGATTCGTATTTTAGGCGATGTGACTGCAGAAAGGTTAAATATATTACGCGATGCTGATTTAATAGTTCGGCAAGAAATCAACCAAAATGGTTTGTATCACGATTGCTGGCAAGCATTTGCAGTCTTGCTACCAATCCGTAGCGTTGGTGTAATGGGCGACCAGCGAACATATGCGTACCCGATTGTATTGCGGATTGTCACTAGTGAAGATGGCATGACAGCAGATTGGGCACGGGTGCCATATGATGTATTGGAAGTAATTTCTAACCGGATTGTGAATGAGGTCAAAGGTGTCAACCGTGTGGTTTATGACATTACCTCAAAGCCACCTGGAACTATTGAATGGGAGTAAATGATCCGTAGGATAGGCGTCTCGCCTGTCTTTGTGTATTTATATGACAGGCGGGACACCTATCCTACGGGATTCTCATAAACGATATTTTTTTAATTGGAATACTCTTACCAATTCAAAGCAGCAGTATTAAATGGTTGCTTCTGCGAACCTTCATCCTCAACCGCAGCTTTCGGGTTATGACTTGACGGAGGTTGAGAAGTTGATTCGGAATCTGGATGCGAGGGGATTTTGGGAATGGGTTGGGTTGAAGCGATCGCATCACCACGAATTACCCCACGATAAATCAATGCTCCCACGGTTTTTAGGTAAAAGCCCCATCCCTGGGGAAGATTATTATCATCATCATTTTGTCCCAAATCGATGTAAATACGGGGTGGTACAAAATATTTGATATTGTCTTTACCTGTTAACTCATCGGCTTTAGCCATCACAGCATCGATAGCATTGTCGAAAGCTTCATAGCTATCATAAGGTTGCAAAATTTGCTCTTGTACTTAGCCAATAAATCCCCGTACAGCTTCGATTCTAGGGTCTGGTGGTGCTGGTGGTTGGGGGTTCTCTTGATAACCACCTTGACCTCCTGGCATTCCATCTTGCGGTTGTGGTGGGGGTACTGGTATACCAAGTTGCCTTAAAATCAACGGTTCCAACGAACCAAATAAATTAGCTTCGGCTTCGGCAATTTTGGCATTGTTGACATCAAGTTGACGGGGTAGCAATGTCCGGAAAGCACGACGGAGAACTTGGGAAAGTTGGAATGGTGGGAAGGGTATGCTATTGGGGTCGATAGTTTGTCCCTGTTTCGACATCAACACATCGAGAGGCGGTAAATCTTCGGGGACAACAGGCATTTGAATGCTAAAAAATTTAAATTGTGGGTTTTCACTAGTTTTACTTAGTAAATTTACCCGTCCGCTATTTTGTCTTTCTTGAAGCTTGAGGATTTCCAGCGCTTTAGCTTCGTCACCTAGCAATTGAGTTAATCCAGCTTTATTGAAGGGGAAAACCGGAGTATTTAAACCAATATATATAAATTCAGCGCAGTAAGCTCGATTTTCAAGATTATTGAGAAAATCGATTGCATCAGTCCAACCAAGAGCAGCTAAAGCACAATTTTTGAGAAACTCAGTTAAGGTTGGGCGATCGCATACTGTTGTCGGGTCACCCCCGTTAAAATCATTCTGGGAGAATTCGACGAAGGAGTTCATCAAAGCTAACCAGCAAATAATACTGTCGGTGTAACCTCGTGCTTGTTGTGGAGTGACAAAATCCGGAAATATCAAAGCTTGGGGAATAGCTATAAACCCTTGATGACCGTATAACCCATTATGGTAGGTATCAGGTTCATTTAAGGATGCAAAAGACTTTCCATCGCGCGTTGCTGGTACAATTGCGCCTGCATGATGTCCCCCATTTTTGATAAAGGTTTCCATCAAGATATCTTGTTCGTTCTCACCTAGTTGCCACCGCAAATCGATAACTCGACCATAGCAGTCTTTGTGGTAAACGTAGGTACAAATTAGCAAACCATATTTATCGAGAAATTGGACAATATCTTTACTACCGGAAACTATTTTATTATCGGGGTCAGAAATCTCGTTTGTATCAGAAATCCCAATAAAACCAGGTACTTTGATTGTTTCCACACTGACAATTGTCTCATCATCCAAGATGACTTGTTTGTGGAATAATCTTCGCATGTCCTTGATTGCTTTGCCACCTTGAGAATCGGGTGACTTGATCGAATTAAAGATTTTCAAGTCAACATCATCAGGAGAGTGCAATGGCAAGTTATCAACGATTTGCTGTAAATCCTTGTCTTCAGTCATATCTAATTTTCCCAATGTCATGAGTTTACTTGTATTGAGAGATACTTTTGTGTGCTATCAGTTTTCAACGATTACATTTGTGCAATCGTTGATTATGAATACCGTTCAAAGCTGTAAACGAGCTATTGATTATTAGCAGACTGTTCCCAACTTACTTAAGTACAGTTATTTCTCTCTCCAACTTTTATACAGCCTTTTTTTGAAAATAGCGATTATTGACTGTGTAAATAATATTAATTTTTTTTACAAAAGTAGTTTAAATTACCAAAACACGTGGCATAGGCATCCTGCCTGTGAAGTTATATTGCATTGGGACTTACGCAAAAACCCTCCCAAATCTTAACTCCGTGGCCTCCGTGCCTCTGCGGTCAATTGTCGCTGTTGCGTACAAATAGTTACGTAGGGTGCGTTAGCGACAGCGTAACGCACCAAGGCCTCGAAACGGTGCGTTACGCTACCGCTAACGCACCCTACACATACTTAGATATTTTAGGCATTCCTGCGGGGTAGCGCAGGCTACGCCTGGTTCTTGCTTCTTTGCAGGAGTACATAAATCAAACCGAATTCCTATATATATTTAAAATTGATAAATAAAAAAGCAAAAAGTCCAAGCTATTCGATATATTAAAACTAGAACTGCAAGGAAAAGATAGCAGCAATACCTTAACAAAATCGAATATTTGGACTTAAGAATAGTGTGTAAACCGTGATAGTTGAATTGTAAGAAAAGATAAAACTATTATGCTTCGTGAAATCTACTGAATATAATTGCGCGTCTTTTTTAACTACCTTGTTTCTGCTGATAGTTAAGAATAAAATGTACTTTTTGCTACTATTATTTTGTATAAAATTAATTTGGTAGCGGTAATTGAATTGTAAAAGTGCTTCCTTGCCCAACACCTGGACTTGTGGCACGAATATTACCACCATGTAACTCAATAATTTGTCGTGCGATCGCAAGTCCCAATCCTAACCCTCCCTGGGTTTTACTACCTTCTCCCTGTCGATACCGTTCAAATACTTGGGGTAAAAATTCGGGACTCATACCGATTCCCGTGTCTTTAACTTCGATTTGGGCATAAGCTGACGAGAAATTATTTGCTTTGACCGACAAATACACTTCAATGCGTCCCCCTTCGGTGGTAAATTTAATAGCGTTCGCTAACAAATTTCCAAATACTTGCTGTAACCGATTTGGGTCTGCGGAAATAGAGGGAATTGAATCGTCGAGTACGGTAATGAAACGAATATTTTTGCTGTTAGCAGCAGGGTATGCGGTTTCGACTGCAGCTGCAACAATGGTGCGAATATTTACTTGAGATAATTCTAACTGAAGTTGATCTCGAAGGATGCGTGACATATCGAGGAGGTCTTCGAGGAGTTTTGCCTGGGATTTGGCATTACGTTCAATAGTTTCTAAAGCACGATAAGTTGCATCGGCATCAAGTTTTTGGGTTCGCAGTAACCTTGCCCAACCCAGGATAGCATTGAGAGGCGATCGCAAATCGTGGGATACCATCGCCACAAATTCATCTTTGGCAAGGTTAGCAGTTTCCGCTACAACACGGGCATTTTTTTCGAGTTCCAAAAGTCGATTGCGTTCAGCTTCGAGTTGCTTGTGTTCGTTGATATTAGTACTTGTACCAAACCATTTGATGATTTTTCCTTGTATATCAACCATTGGTGAAGCGCGGTCTAAGTGCCATTGGTAAGTCCCATCGTAGCAACGGTAACGCGATTCAATTTCGTATGGTTGGGAAAAACGTACCGCCTCATCCCATGCTTGTGTGATGCGATCGCAATCTTCGGGATGAATAACTTTGCGCCAGCCAAAGCCAAGTGCTTCTCCCATCGGTTGCCCGGTAAATTCGTACCAGCGTTGGTTAACATATTCGCACTCCGCGTTAGCATTACAAATCCAAATTATCTGGGGTACAGTCTCCGATAAATAACGATAATATTCC
>JANNFJ010001318.1:0-3545 GCA_031379725.1 Calothrix sp. OTE_75_metabat_31 | reverse complement strand
CTACTTTGGATATTTTTTTAATTGGAATACTCTTATGCTTAAAAAAATGTTGGGTTACGCTATCACTCCACCCAACCTACAATTACTATCAGTAATTACTTGATTATCAGTAACTATAAATACATCATTTTTTGGCTAATTACTGTAAATTGATATTTAAACAAAAGCTAATAAAGCTTTAATTTTTTTTTAAATATTTTCCTGAAATTTGGGCAATACCAAACATTGTTAAATTGAATGTACTCAATACTTTAATTTTTGGTAATTTGTATTAACTATTTTACGCTATTGTCAACCAACAAAAACTAGATAATTGAGGCTATGGATAATCAACTTAAGACTAATCGCAGTCTATCAGAATCAAAAGATAATATGCACGGTCAACCTAATATCGTCATCCATCAGCCGCCGAAAATATCTTTTTTACAGCATTTCTATAATTTACCAATTAGTCGCAAACAAATGTACGCATTAATTGCGTGCGAGTTGGTATCGATATTAGGTATCGGCATCGGTGCAACATTAATTATTACTCAAGGTTTGCGAAGTCAATTATTTGAACAAGCCAAAACCGAAGTAGCTGTTACAGATATTACCTACAATATCAAAGTCAATCAAATGGGATTGGGATTTCGTGGACAATCTGATAATTCGGCAATAATTCGGGCTGCTTATATCCATAATTCTGGGCAATTTTTGAATCGAAGATATCAAGAAGAACTCAAGCAGATTCTGGTAAACGAAGTCAAAGCCCGAAAAATCGAATATGCAACTTTGGTTGGTAAAGATTTAAAGGTTGTTGCTAGTGCAAATAGTAACCGTACTGGAGAAGTTTTTGACCCCAATAATTTAGTTAGTGAGGTTTTAAATACTTCCAAAGCAATTAAAACAACTCGTATTGTTAGCTGGTCGGAAATTAACAAAGAAGCACCACCATTGCCCGAAGGTATTAACAATCAAGACGCTTTGATTCGCTATGTAGTTGTACCCGTCAAAGACCCAACTACTCAAGCTACAATTGGTGCTTTGGTTGCAGGAGATATTGTCAACGGCAAAAATACCATAGTTAATGAAACATTAGAAGCTACTGATGGTGGTTACAGTGCAGTTTATTTCAAAAAGCCCAATGGGGAATTTGCCTTAGCAACTTCGCTTAAACAAAAGGAATCGCAAGCATTAAATCAAGCTGCGTTGAATGTAGAATTACCCCAAGATGGTAAATCTTTACTGGCGGCAGCTTTGAAAATTCCCGACGGAAAAGTTGTTACCGGAAGGATGGAAATCGGGAATCAAAGCTATACAGTCGCAGCAAAAGCTGTACCAAGTAAAATTATTGAAGATTTAGACGGTTCACGAGTAATTTTTGACGAAGAAGCAACCGCTATTTTGGTTAGAGGAACTCCCGAAACCGCCGTTGACTATTTGCTGACACAAAGTTTACTCGAACAATTAATAACCGTTGTCCTGGCATTGATCCTAGTTGGTCTGTGTGTGGTGATTTTGCGACGGTCGATAATTCAACCTATCGATAATCTTAAGCAAGCTGCACAAAAATTTACTACCAGTGTCAGCACAGGGAAACCCGAAGAAATTCGCAATTCCCGCGCTGAGGTTTTTGCTAACGACGAAATTGGCGAACTAGCTGTCAGCTTTAATACAATGGCTGAGACTATCTATACGCAATTTAAGTACCAAGAAAACGAAGCCCGATTAGCGCTGCAACTGAATGCGATCGCGGCGGCAGTACGTGAATCGCTCCATACTGATAAAATCTTAAAAGCAGCAGTCACCAATACCAAAGAAGCAATCCAATGCGATCGCATAGTTTTCTACAGTATTGAGGGATGGCAAGGGAAAGCGATTGCCGAGTCGGTTGATTATAGTCTCCCGACTATTTTGGGAATTGATGTTAACAATCCCTATGATGTAAAAGAACATTGGGAAGATTTGGAAGTTGGTAAAGTCCTTTGTGTTGCCGACATTCATCAAGCACGTTTGAGTCAAGAAAGTATCGACCAAATCGAAGCATTTACAGTCAAAGCTTATTTACTTGCACCTGTATTGGTCAACAACAATTTACATGGTTTGCTTGTAGCCCATCAATGTTTAACTACTCGACAGTGGCAAGAAAATGAAATCAACTTGTTTAAACAAGTATCGGTACAAGTTGGTTACGCACTCGAACAAGCCCTACTATTGCAACAAATCGAACAAGGGCTTAAAACTGCCAAAACCAGTTCTGTCGAAGAACGCCAACAAAAAGAAGCTTTACAGATGCAACTTCTGGAACTTCTCCAAGATGTTGAGGGTGCAGCAAGTGGAGATTTAACTGTACGTGCGGATGTAAGCGAAGGTGAAATTGGCACAGTTGCCGATTTCTTCAACTCGATTATCGAAAGCTTGCGCGATATCGTCACCCAAGTCAAGACTACAGCTACTCAAGTTAATAATGCGATCGCATCCAATTCGACTGAGATTAGCCAACTTACCGAATCAGCCCTCAACCAAGCTACAGAAATCAACAATACGCTAACTACTGTTGATAACATGACGTATTCGATGCAACACGTTGCGGCAAATGCCCGTCAAGCTGCAATTGTTGCCAATAATGCCGCCAACAACGCCGAACAAAGCGAACAAGCTATAGACCGCACAGTGAAGAAAATCATGCATCTGCGCGAAACCGTTGGCGAAACTGCCAAGAAAGTTAAGCGGCTTGGTGAATCTACGCAGGAAATTTCCAGAGTAGTATCATTAATTAACCAAATAGCCCTACAAACCAATCTGCTAGCAATCAACGCTGGTATGGAAGCAGCGCGTGCAGGTGAACAAGGACAAGGTTTTGCAGTAGTTGCCGAAGAAGTCGGTGAACTTGCTGCACGTTCGGCATTTGCTACCCAAGAAATCGAAGGTATTCTGGAAAATATCCAAAAAGAAACCAGCGAATTGGTACAAGTAATCGAACTCGAAACCACCCAAGTCGTCGAAGGTACTCGTGTTGTGGAAGATGCGAAACAGAGTCTCTATCAAATTCTCGAAGTTTCGCGCCAAGTTGACTCCTTAGTACAGTCGATATCAACCGCGACAGATTCGCAAGTGGAAACATCCAAAGTTGTCAGCAACTTGATGAAACAAATTGCTAAAACCTCGCAGCGTACCAGCGCTTCATCGCGTCAAGTTTCCGAATCATTGCAACAAACAGTAGAAATTTCCCAGCAGTTGCAAGACACGGTTGCTACTTTCAAGATTAATTAACGGTTAGTGCTTCGTGTCATAAGTTATGACGGGTAGTCTCTAAGCAAAACTCTTTCTTTGTGTCCTTTGTGTCCTAGCCTGCGGCAAGCCGTTGCGCGTCTATGTGGTAATTAATTTTGTAGCTTGCTTCCCGCAGGGTGGGGTCGTAGCATAGGCGTCCCGCCTGTGCAGTCCGGTCAGGCGGCACGCCTAACCTACTGACGATAATATATACCACCAAAACTTATGAGGGTTGCTAGATCCCGGACTTCTTGGAGGATACCGCTGGCGAATCAGGGGTATCACCCCTC
>JANNFJ010001313.1:0-1994 GCA_031379725.1 Calothrix sp. OTE_75_metabat_31 | reverse complement strand
ATTAAGCGCTATTTTCCCCGGCTTATTTAAACCGTTTGAGGCTATACCCGGTACACTTCGCAATCATCTTCGCTACCCAGTTGACCTATTCTCCATCCAATCCGAACGCTTGCTAACTTATCACATGACCGACCCGCAAGTGTTTTATAACCGCGAAGATTTATGGCAAATTCCCACCGAGATTTACGGTACAAAACCCCGTTCGGTTGAACCTTATTATTTGATTACAAAACTACCCCAAGCAAAAAGCGAAGAGTTTATTTTGTTACTACCATTTACACCAACGCAGCGTCCGAATTTAATTGCTTGGCTGGCAGCACGTTCTGACGGCAACTCATACGGAAAATTGCTTCTTTATAAGTTTCCTAAGCAACAACTTGTCTACGGACAAGAACAAATCGAAGCGCTGATTAATCAAGACCCAGTGATTTCCCAACAAATCACTCTATGGAACCGCGAAGGTTCCCGTGTAACTCAAGGAAATTTATTGATAATTCCCATCGAAAAATCTCTACTATACGTCGAACCCCTCTATTTAGAAGCCGAGCAAAATAGCGTTCCCACCTTGATTCGGGTAATAGTAGCTTACGAAAACCGCATCGTTATGGCACAAACCCTAGACCAAGCACTTGCAGGAATTTTTCAGCCAACCACCCCCGCAATTCCTGCAATTGTTCGTCCTGTCGAGTGAGGAAAATCAAGTAAGTTATTCCTCCAGATATTTATTTACTTACGTTTTAAAGTTAAGGTTTAAGCGATTAGTCAAATATATCGATTGTTTCATTGATAAATACTGCCTTTTGGCAAGGAATGAAACTGCATAAAAGTACAAATCAATCTTCAACCACATACATATTTCCGACTTGTTTACCACTGCAAGGATTTAATTAGTTTAGATTTTCTAATACTTGAATTTTGGATTACTTATACTTAAGAGGTGATTTGAGCCAGAAGTTCCAAAAAATTCTGGTTATGAGGAGATTGAGATAGAGAAATGTAAAGAACTACTTAAGAAACCAAATTTCCCTTTCAAAAACACTACAAAATGAACAATTGACTAGCAAAAAACGACCTGGACTAAGCTAATGCTGCGTCGAAGGAGGGCAGCACAGTAATTCGATCTGGCTCTAATTAGACAGGTATCGAATCCATAATATCAGAATATGAAAAATGAGCAATTCCAAATTTTGCTACGCTTTTTTAAAGTGCTGGCAGACGAAAGCCGATTGACAATTGTGGGGATTTTGGCTTCTCAGGAATGTAGTGTTGAAGAATTAGCAGCATTACTACAACTAAAAGAACCAACAGTGTCTCATCATTTATCAAGACTAAAAGAACTGAATTTAGTGAGTATGCGCCCAGATGGGAATGCTCATTTATACCAGTTAGATAGCGATACATTGCAGAACATTAGTAAAGAGATTTTTACCCCTGAAAGAATGGCTTCTTTAGTAGAAGAAGTGAATACAGAAGCTTGGGAACAAAAGGTACTAAGAACCTATATTGACGGGGATTGTTTAGAGTCCGATGAAATTCAACGTTTAAAAGAAATACCTGCTAGCCGCAAGAAGCGGTTAGTAATTCTCAAATGGTTGGTAAAAAAGTTTGATATCGGAGTTAACTATTCCGAACGTAGCGTAAATGACATTATTAAATCCTATCATCCCGACTGCGCCACCTTGCGCCGCGATTTAGTAGGTCATCAGTTAATGCAGCGCGAACAGGGGCTTTATTGGCGTTTAGAGCAAGAGTAAGGGTAGCTGCTGATACAAAACTTTGATGGGATGGGCATCCGACGGGTTAGGATGCCCATCCCTGCCATATCCGCAGCCCAAAGTAATGACCATAGCAATTTTTAGTTTGCACCGGAGGTGTATCGTCAAATATTCTTTCACACTGCTTGTTCTCTAGTACTCTGTGTCATAAGTTTTGAGGGGTACAAAAATATTTTGTAGTGCGAGCATCTTGCTCGCGTACTATATAAAGCGAGCAAG
>JANNFJ010001306.1:0-3906 GCA_031379725.1 Calothrix sp. OTE_75_metabat_31 | reverse complement strand
TTAACAGTAAGAATTTCGGGGGTAAAACCATCAGTAAGATTAAGATAAATCCAGTCAACTTGAGATGAACACTGCCACGATAAATTAGTGTTACAAAATAAATAGCTTGCTGGAAATCAATCTCAAAATTTTGATCACTGATTGGATGCAGTCTTAATGTTCTAATATAATATGACAAAAAGTTCATGGCATGTTTAATAAGAATTTTTTCAACTGTAGATTTTGAATAGCCAATAGTTTTTGCATAGCCTAGTACATCACCAAAGTTTTTAACAAAGACCTCAAATAGATTATATCCTCCCGTATTATTAGCTCTTATAGCTAAAAAATTATTCTTAGTAAGATACAAGCCATTACCATTTCGAAGAGCATCTAAATAAATATAACAGTGCCTCAGAGAAGTACCTACTTTATCATGATGATCACATTCTTCAACTACCTCTCTTTTAAATGCGATAGCTGAGAGAAAGGTTATCCATGTACAAAAGAATATTAAAGAATCATCTTTATTAGTTAACAGGGTATCTTCAGCCATTTTAAATACAGATGTATCTTCAATATATGGATTGCTTTCAAATGAATACATATTTAAACAAAAAGCATCAAAGTTAGGATATTTTTTTATCAGGCATAAAAGTTTATTCAATCCACCAGGCAATAAAATATCATCATCAGAAAGTATATATAACCACTCTCCTTGCGCCCGTTTTGTAAGCTGATATATATTACCATCAGCTCCTATATTTTTCTCATTACAAAAATACTTAATATGCAGATGAGAATGAATAGCTATTAGCTCTTTAACATACTCTTCAGTTCCATCAGTAGAAGCATTATTCGAGATTAGCACTTCCACCATAGAAGCAGTTTTATCATCTATTTGACCGATGACTGCTAACAAAGCTTCTGTTAAAAAAGGAAGTCGATTGTAAGTAGGAATACAAAGAGATAGCAACAAATTATTCGACTTTGAAATCATTTCCATGACTTAACTATGCCAAGCTTTACGTTTATTAAGAAAAATCAAACTACCAGGAATAACCGCGCAAAATACAGTGATAAAAAGGTAACCAATAGTCATGCCCATAATGCCATATTCCCGACCGAGAAAATAAGTAGATAGACCATTCGAAATTCCACTGATAATAGTGATATTCATAAAGGGTTCTTGTTTATGGGCACGGAGATAAACTGAGAGATTAAAAACATAGACATTACACACACATGCTAAAATCAAAAGTGTTAGAGGTATTAAATCGACCAGACGATCGGCAAAAGGATGATGGATGTGATGCAAAAACAGTGCCCCTAGACACTATAGTATACCTCCTAAAATAGATACTCCAACAGACTGCCATAAATTAGGAAAAAAAAGCTGGTATAATTCTCGATACTTTTTAGCATAAATTAGACTTCCAATAGGCGAGGATTTAGTTGACATCCATGATATTGACAAACCTACAATAGAATTGGTTATTCCCAAACTCATTCCCATCTTACCTGCGACAGCAGGTCCATAGAAAGCAAATAGGACTGGAGTAAATAGATAAAAGATGAAGTAACCACTCAGCCAAGTTAGGGCAATTCTCCATTGGAGCGGGAAAATTTCTTTTTGCCAACTGATAGTAGCTGATGAGGATTCATGAATTACTTTTTGCCTGCTGCAGTGGATCAGGTCTAGTAAAAAGTAACGATATTTTGTAAACAACCATGTGCTTATTACTATAATACCAACTAAATTTGGCACTGCAGCAGTAAATAGGTTGGCATTAAATGCAAAACCAGACCACAAAAAGAAATTGCCTAGCAAACCTTGGAATAGTCGCATTCGGGAAATTTCTGCTACCAATCCACAACCTTCTAGGAAAGAAAGTAGAGAATTTAGGAACAGTACGCCACCTGTGGAGGTCACTACAAATACCCAAGGTAATTGCCACTGGACATCAATGGCCGATTTGTTGCTACCCAGAAACCAAATTCCGGTGGGGAGAAGAACGGCTACCATGAGTATGGCAATAATTCCGTACCATTTAATGCATAGTTTCAATAGCGATGCTAGGCGTTGTTTATTAAGTAGAATTCCTTCAAGAGTCCCGTACTCTGTCCAATTTAAACTTGCTTTTTCGTGACTGGCAAACTGAAGAATTACAAGAGATAATCCTAGCTCAAAAAACATCTGAAGACTAACAACGCTACTAAATGTATAGTAGAAGCCTTGGGCAGATGGAGAAAGAAAATGAGCAATCAAAATCAATGTGACAGGTCCAGCAAGAATTTGAAATCCTTTTCCCAGAATGGTATAAGCAATCGACCGATCAATCCCTACTGACTTTACTAGCCTAGTTAGTCTAGGGATAATCTTATTCACATTCATAAATTAGCCAATAAAATTTCTGAATTAGAACGGTATTTACAAATACAACCCGTTCCCGTTCAACGATATCTATCTAGAATAAAACAGCTTTGATTTTCAATATCTACCAATATATTTAATATTTGACCCAATATCTTTAATATTTCTCTTTTTAGCAACATAATTATTTATAAACATCAATATAAAATTCGGTAAGAAGCCACGTATGTTACCATACATTTTTTTTAATCTATTATTTATGATGGTAGAGTCACCATCCTTTGATTCACTATACACAGAAGAATAAAGACTTTGAATTGGTTTCTTTATATTATTTTTATCTACTTCGCCCAAACCTTTAATAGCAAAAAAGTAAAGCTCTATTGATAAACCTGAAAACAGAACAAGTTGATCTTCAACTTTTATATATTCATAACACTTTCCCCTAAAGTTGACATCAAATGGATTAGTCTCTCTAAGATAAGCTTTCATATTTTTGTATGCTAGGGTTTCAAAATAATCAAAAAACAGCGTTGGACTAAAGCTATAAAATCCATGATCCACGAAATTGGAGGACGGCGAAAAAATGATCATTCTCCCACCTTTTTTAAGCATGTAATCTATATTATTTAGTGCTGTTGGAATGTCAAAGATATGTTCTAATGTTCCTGAATCGAAAATAACATCGAATTTTTCTTTGTATTCTTCACCAACTGGATAATTTAAATCAAAGGTAAAGTCAGGGTTTTCATAATCTGAGTAATCACATGCATAAACTTTATTCGCTCCCAGCAATGTAAATACAGCTTGTGCATTAGTATTATTCTTTAATAAGCCTTTCATCCAGCTGTCAATTTTTGGATTTGTGTCAAAGTCTGAGCTTATAGTGTTTGAAATATCATATGAACTAATGATGCGTTTTGCATTTTCAATAGTAGTATAAACACCTTGTTGACCTAGTGTCAAAACATCTCCACTTATTGGATGTTTTTTATTTTCCATTGAAAGAAAATGTATGTGTGAAGCTAGCAATCCCATAAAAATAGAACCTCTATTCGATTATGAATTATTCAGTGAGTTTTCTTTGAATTAAATCTCTAGATCCTTTGCCTCACGAAGGTCTAGTAGTGTTTCTCCAATGGTTTTTAGTTTGGCAATGAGTAGCGAGTAAACTGGCTTATATCGATCAATCCCTACCAAATTTAACAGCTTTGTTAAGCTATGAATGATTTTATTAACGATCATAAATTAATCAGTTTAGCATCGCAGCCGTGGGTAAAATTTTAGTACACTTAGAGACAATCTCAGGTACAGATAACCCTTGCTGTTCTCTCAAAGCCATCTGACTACCAGCCAGAGAAGAAGGTTTACCATCTAATCGCAACGGTAAGAAAGTTACAGCCAATCCACTTTGAGCGATTACTTCCGCCACAGAACTACCCAATCCACCCATCCCATGTTCCTCGATCGTCACAATTCGCCCACTGCTGGTATGGATAGCTTCGAGAACGGCAGTCTCATCTAATGGTTTAACTGTCGGCATCGAAATCACT
>JANNFJ010001304.1:0-4365 GCA_031379725.1 Calothrix sp. OTE_75_metabat_31 | reverse complement strand
TGAATATTGCGAGTATGCAGGTAGGTCGCAAAATCGTGCGTGGTGATGCGGTAATGACACTCAGCTTAGATGACCCCTTACCCGATGGCATTTTAGCTGAAATTATCAAAGTCCCTGGTATTCGGGACGCATATACTGTCACACTGTAAGTTAATTAAGGGAGTGGGGGGTGGGGGAGAAGAGGGGAAGAGGAAAAGGAAAGAATATTTTTAATTCTTAATAGACGCGAAATTTCGCGTCTCTACATTCCGCTTCACTTTTCCACTTTCCTACTCCCGACTCCCCTACTCCCCAATTCCCTACTCCCTACTCCCTAATTTTTGCTTGTGGCTAACACTTGGTGGGAACTACAGATTTTTTGTGAACCAGAACTTGAAGAGTCAGTTTTTTGGCGTTTAGATGATTTTGGCTGTCGCGGCAGCGCTAGCGAACGTCAGGTTGATTCGAGTTTGATTCGAGCTTATTTGCCGCAAATGAAGACGCATTTACTCGATTTAGCAGCGCTATCGCTATTGTTACGGCAGGATGCTTTATGCGTGGGTTTGAATGTACCCCAAGTGCAGTGGCATTTGATTGACGAACAAGATTGGGCTAGCAGTTGGAAACAATATTGGCATCCCCTGGAAGTTGGGGATAGATTTTTAATTAATCCCGCATGGATTCCTGAACCTGAAAATTCGCAACGACTTATTATTAAGCTCGATCCAGGTGTGGCGTTTGGTACAGGGAACCATGCTACAACTCAACTTTGTTTGGAAGCGCTAGAAATGCGATTTAACGATTACGGTTTTGCATTTCAGACTCAAGAAACTAAACAAGAGGATACGATAATTGCCGATATTGGTTGTGGTTCGGGTATTCTTTCCGTAGGGGCAATATTACTAGGTGCTAAAAAAGCCTATGCTGTTGATACCGACCCCTTAGCAGTGCAAGCTACTATTGAAAATCGAATTCTTAATGGTATAAACTCAGACAAAATATCTGCTTTTGAAGGGAGTGTAGAAACTTTAACGAAAATACTCGAACAGCCTGTTGATGGGATTGTTTGCAATATTTTAGCCGACGTAATTATTCGATTAGTGCCCCAAATGAGTGCGATCGCAAAACCCACAACTTGGGCTATATTCAGCGGTATCCTTGTTGAACAATCCAAATCGGTGGCTGATGCTTTAGAAAAAAACGGTTGGGTAGTAGCTACACTCTGGAAACGTAAAGAATGGTGCTGCTTGAATGTGCGACGCTCATAAATACTTATTTTTTCACCAAACTGACTTCGAGTGGTGGATTTCGAGTCTGCTGTGCATTCTCCCCACTACTTCGATTAGAAATAAAAATCTTGTGCCCCAGTCCCCTGTCTCGCAAATAACCAGCGATGTTTTCTCCTCGCTGTTGTGCTAAGGTTTTACTCGACTCCGATTCCTTATAGGCACCAATTCTAATAGCGACTCCTTGAGTGCTATAATCCTTTATCTCTTGAACTAATCTTTCCAATACTTGCTCCCCTTCGTCTGTGGTTTGACCCGAATCAATTACAAACTTCACCCGTCCTTTGACCGGGAAATTCTCTAAATCATCCGCTGTTTTTGTACGTTTGGCAGTAGCTGTTATTGTTGCCACGGTTGCTTTCGTGGGACTTTGTACATTATCAGCTGATTTTGAATCGCTGACAGACAATGCACTCACTGAGGTTTGAGCGCTATTTGCTTCGGGTATAGTTGAATTTGAGGAATTTACCGTTGTTCGCAATTGATTTTCGATACTAGAGTGTGTCCCAAATCCAAACTGATGTGCCCACCAAATACCACCCGCACTTAAACCAAATGTAACTACAAAAGCTAAAACCAATCCGATCGGGCTTTCACGCTTACTCATAAGATTTTCGTCAATGGTGGTATTTACGCCTGCTACTAGCTAACCCATTGTTACAGATTTTGCTCAGTAATTGCTAGTGCGTTTTAATACTATCGTCAATAAGTAGTGAGTGAGTAGTAGGAGAATAGGGGAGTATTTCCTACTCCTTACTCCCCTAATTCTTACAGCATTGCTTCGATGTGTCTTGTCAAATCTGGTGCTTGCATCACACCTTCAATTTTATTAATGGGCTGTCCCTGCTTAAATAAAATCAGCGTTGGTAAAGCTTCGATACCATATTGACTTGCTAATTGTGGGTATTTTTCGGTATCAATTTTGGCAACTCGGATTTTACCTAATAGTTGAGTATTGACCTGTTCCAAAATTGGACTCATCAGTTTACAAGGACCGCACCAGTCAGCATAAAAATCGACTAATACAGGTACATCTGAACTAGCGAGCATTTCTTCAAAGCTATTGAATTGCTTTTTAGTAGCCATATAACACCTGACCTTTTATTATCAATTTGATTTTAATACTAACGGAGGGGAGTAGGGAGTAGAGCTTGGGAAGATGGGTAGTGCTATGGGGCAAGTACCGGGGTGGAGTAGTGGGGTGGGGCGGGGCGGGTTTATTAAGATTTTTAGTTTTCTAATTAGATGGTTGGTTAACCCGCCCTTACGGTACTAGGTTTTACTGATATTCTTTCCCCTTCCCCTCTTCCTCCCTACTACTCCCTATTCCCCACTCCCTCTTTTCTGTAAGATAAATTTGCTCGGTGATTGAGAATTATAAGGAAGGGTGAATGGAATTATTGCCGGAAAATTTACAGAATTTGCGCGGACAAGTTGCAATTATTACAGGTGCATCCAGAGGAATTGGACGAGCGATCGCACTGGAATTGTCCAAGCAGGGAGCCAAAATAGTCATTAACTATGCGGCTTCTAGTGCTGCTGCTGATGCAGTAGTTGATACAATTACTCAAGCTGGAGGGGATGCGATTTCTCTCCAAGCTGATGTTTCTAAAGCCGAAGAAGTAGACGCACTGACAAACGCGGTGATGGAAAAATTCAGTCGCGTTGATATTTTGGTCAATAACGCAGGCATTACCCGCGACACCTTACTTTTGCGGATGAAGCTTGAAGACTGGCAAGCAGTCATCGACCTCAACTTAACTGGAGTGTTCCTCTGTACCAAAGCTGCGAGTAATATCATGCTCAAACAACGCTCTGGAAGGATTATTAATATTACCTCCGTCGCCGGACTTATGGGCAACCCCGGACAAGCCAATTACAGCGCAGCCAAAGCTGGTGTAATCGGTTTTACCAAAGCCGTCGCCAAAGAACTTGCTTCACGCGGCATTACCGTCAACGCAGTTGCCCCTGGTTTCATCGCCACCGACATGACCAGCAATTTAAGCAACACCGAAGAAATAGTTAAATTTATCCCCCTTGGACGTTACGGACAACCCGAAGAAATCGCGGGTATGGTACGCTTCCTTGCTGCCGACCCAGCCGCTGCCTATATTACCGGGCAAGTATTCAACGTCGATGGCGGAATGGTAATGGCATAGAAGTTGGGTGTAGGGGGTAGGGAGTAGGGAGTAGGGGGAAGGGGCAAGAGGAGAAATGTGTGTCAAACCTAGTACCGTAAGGGCGGGTTAACAAACCATCTAAGTCGAAAACAAAAAATCCTGATAAACCCGCCCTGTCCTTACCCAAGTACTCCGCCCTCGCCCCAGCCCCAGTACCCCGCCCTTGCCCCACCCCACTACCCCACTACTCCTTCAGCACAGGCATATTGGCAGCGCGAATGCGTTGCCAAACAGTAAAAGCAAGCAGCACAACAATAGAAATTGTCGTAACAGCCATTTGCATAACTGTTAAATGTTGAAATCGCATTGCCAACAAGTTAGAAACTAAAGCAATCGACCACAAAGTAAAGGCAGCATGGCGTTGCGACAACCCCCACGCGAGTAAACGGTGGTGGAGGTGGTCTTTTCCAGGGGTATTCATGGGGTTTTTACCTGCCATCAGCCGCCTAATAATGACTTGAGTAGTATCAAGCACAGGCAAGAGGAGGAATAAAACCGCAGGTACTAAGCCGAAAATTGTAGATGCTTGAAGTTTGCCTAAAATTGTCGTAGCTGCAAGAACATAACCAAAAAAGTATGCACCTGCATCACCCATGATGATGCGTGAGGGATAAAAATTATGACGTAGAAAACCGAGTGCCGCGCCTCCTAAAGCAGCCAGAACCAAGGTTGCGGCTGCACGATTGGGGAATTGGGCAGATACTGCTAGCAAACTCATTGCAGTAATAAAACCAACCCCACCAACCAAACCATCCATACCATCCATTAGGTTGATAGCATTTGTGATTCCCACTACCCATAACACAGTCACTAAAATCGAGAGTGTGGAATCGATAGGTGTACCAATAGTTACTTGAATACTAATGCCGTTAGCTACAAGTAATAGCGCTGTTAGTATTTGCACCAACATTCGTACTGAG
>JANNFJ010001265.1:0-9046 GCA_031379725.1 Calothrix sp. OTE_75_metabat_31 | reverse complement strand
GTTCTGTCATATTATGAAAAATTTAACTATTCTCTTCACTGTTTCTACTACGCACAAAAGCATTTGAGAATGTTAATTTTTTAACTCGCAATTCATCTTTTTTCCCAAGGAGAGTAACCCTATGGTGTAAGCCTTCTTGCTGTTTTAGGTAATCAGTTATGAGTTCGGAGTTAGGAGTTATGAGTTGTCAATATAGAGAACGTAATTCTTTACTTGTAATTCCTAACTCTTAACTCCTAAGTTCAATTTACGCTTCTTCTTCTGTCTCTTCTTCAGTGCTTGGATAAACGAAAGTAGAACGTCCAGTCAAAATTGACTTTCCGAGAGAGACTGCTTTGCGTGCTTCGACTTGGGCTTTACGTCTCCAGGTAGCACGACGCGAGTCACGTTTTGATTTTGAGGTTTTCTTTTTTGGACAAGCCATATTAGCGGATACTGCAATTTTTGACAACTTTTTTATTCTAAGCCATCGGGAGGAAAACAGGGAGTAGGGCAGGGCTGTTTCATTTTACAAAGACAATAAGTTGACCAACGATATTGTCTGGGCGGGGGGGACTGGGCGGGGGGGACTGGGCGGGGGGACTGGGCGGGGGAACCCCGCCCCTACTCCTTATTTGGGTACGTCTGATTTTTGGTCAAATTGTAAAAGACTGCGGGCGCTTCTGTAATAGGTTGCCCAAACTTGGGGGTCGGGACGGTTACGCCATTGTTGACGGCTGACTCTTAAGTCGAGTACTGGTGCGATCGCGCCATAATTTTGTCCTGAAATAATCACAGAAACTTCTGTTATCAATATATCTTGGTCGAAACTGCGTTGAGCGGCAGCACGAGCGGTGGCTTCTGCCCTCCGCAACAGGGTTTCATAGGTTTCTTCGGGTAAGCGGTCGATAACAATGTCGGCACGGGCGGTATAAGCTTGCACAATTTGTGGGGCTATACTCTCCGTCATAACCCATAAGGGAACGGCAGTACCTAACAATAAGATGGTGTTAACTATCCGGATTCCTATTCTTAATCTTGGCATAGAGCTTGTAAACGACTTTAAAAAATCTAGAGTTGAAAAGGTGTTTATGCTAAACAGTTTGTGAAAGGGTTCTTGCCAATGGCAATCTCTAAAACCCTGCATGTGAGTATCAATTTTCATATTTATTCGCTCCTAACCATAACAATTGAAATGTAGTGAATTGCAGGTAATAAAAACAATCCTTATTTTTGAAATCAGGCAATCACCTAGACCATTAGACATAGATTAGCCTTGTTTTTTAACATAAGCAAACCAGTATTTTTACGGTGATTGGCAATTAGGTTAAAGGTTAGGGATATTGAGTTATTAATTAGTATGTTCTATCAGTTCCCAAACCTAGTCCTTAACGCCAGTCCCGAAGTTCTCTTAATTGTGTAAACCAAAACGAAAATCGAGACTGCGATGGCAAATAATTGGGCGATCGCTATCGGCATAAATCAATATCAGTTCTTTCAACCTTTAGCTTGTGCAAAAGCTGATGCTGAAGCGTTACAAGCTTTTTTGGTGAACGATGGCGGTTTTAAAGAGCAGCAATGTATGCTGATGACCGATAATTCACCGCCGATTGGAGACCGACCGACGAATCCAACTAAGGAGAATATTTTATTACTCCTGGAAGACCTTGCCGCCGCCTGTTGGCGACCCCAAGACCGCGTCTGGTTTTTCTTCAGCGGTTACGGAATTAACCACAACGGTAAGGATTATTTAATGACTGTCGATGCTAACCCCGATTTAGTCGAGGAGACTGGCATCGAAGTCGCAGCAATCATGCAAAACTTGCAGGTTGCAGGTGTGAAGGCTTTGATATTGCTTGACATTAATCGCGCTTTCGGTATCCAAGCAGATGCATATGTCGGACAAGAAATCATCGAACTCGCACAAGAATTGCAAATTCCTTTGATTCTTTCATGTCAACCCGAACAATTTTCTTATGAAAGTAGTGAACTTGGGCACGGATTCTTCACGGCAGCCGTTTTAGAAGCTTTACGTTCGGGCAATGGTAAAACTTTAGGCGAGTTAGAAGCCTACTTGAGTTCGCGCACGCCTTCTTTATGCCAGTATTACTGGCGACCAACACAAAACCCCGTTACTGTCATCACTTCAAGCAAGCAGGTCATTTTGGGAAACTCTGAACTTGAAAACGATATGGATGCTGCGGCAATCGTTGTTACCGAAGAAATGTTCGCTTCGGTACTAGCAGCACCAGCAATAGAGGCAAATTCACACAACAGCCATTCACAGTTCAATCGTGCTAATAATATTTCTGGAACTGGTTTTGGTAAGCAGGTATACGTAAATTCGGGCATTAAAGACCAACAAGCGAAACAACAAGTTAGCCAAGAATTGCCCCCCCCCGCTAAACCGAAAGGGGAGGCCTTACCTTCAGCTTCCAGCCTCAAAGAGCCAAATAATTCTAAAATCAACCACCACAACCAACCAGTGTCGGCGAATCCGGGTATTCCTTACTGGCAGCAAGTTTTGTTATGGGGTGGTAGTACGGCTTTACTGTTGAGCTTGATGGTAATTGCGTTTTTTCGCAGTCAGTCTGTGCCCCCACAACCAGATTCTGCACCGTCAAGTAATAATTCTGATGAGACGGCGTTTGTTAATATTCCCGATACTGACTCCAATATTTCAATTGCGCGACCAACACCACTGGCAACGCCGAAAGCGCAACCCCAAGTGACTGCGGTCCAGCCAACCGCCGTTCCTACACCTGTTGTGACACCATCTGCCACACCATCTGCCGCACCTGAAAGTCGTTACTCGGCACTTTCGGAGTTAGATAAATTATCGCTTTCACCAACGCTAGCTAGCGATTTAAGTTCTGCGATCGCAACTGCCCGTAAAGTCAAACAAACCGAACCGCGCTACCCCCAAGCCCAGGCAAATATCCAAGTTTGGAATAATATGATTTTCGACTTGGCTATGGAACGTGGCAAAAAGCGACAATATAACAACGCGATCGCAGCGGCTTCATTAATCAATTCCAACGAAGCACTATATCCAAAAGCCCAAACTGCGATCGCGCAATGGCGACAACAAGCGAAACAGCACCTGAGTAACAAAACTCTAGTGGAAGCTGCTGCTGGTTTAATCAAACCCGGACAAGCTTCAACTTATAACCGTGCGATTGAAGTCGCTAAAAAAGTACCACCAAATGAACCGGGGTACGACATAGCCCAAAAATCAATCGAGAAATGGAGTAAAAAAATTCTCGAACTCGCCAATAACCGCGCTAATAACGGTGAATTTAAAGCCGCAATTGGTACTGCTGTTTTGGTTCCGGAAGGAACACCCGCACGCAATGCAGCGCAGAAAGCGATTCAAAGGTGGAAGAAGTAATTTCTTGAGGGTAGGCACCTTGCCTGCCCAAAAATATGGTAGGACAGGCAAGAGGCCTATCCTACGGTATAATCTATTTACTTTCTATGAAATTTTCTTAGGGATTTAGGACTTACGCATTTTAACCAAAAACTGTCATTCTGAACGGAGCGCAAGCGAAGTGAAGAATCGCCGAGATGCTTCACTGCACTTCGTTCCGTTCAGCATGACAAATTTTTTTTGCGTAAGTACTAGGATTAATTGATCAGAATAAATTATTAACTATTAATTCCTATCAAAACGCCACATAGAGACGCTTTCCTTGCAAGAGAATAAGAGTATGGCAATTTGCTTTTATCGGCACACTACCGCTGCTTACTTCCTGTGCAGGGGTATGCGTCTCTAGATTTGCGCTTCTTTCAACAATATGCTGAAACATCCTCGCCGCATTTATCAGCGAGGTAACACATTGCCCGAAACCGCAAACCTACAACCTCGTCATACAAAGGATTAAGCTTGCACATTGGCGGAATGTGAAACAGAGTTTTGCCGAATAAATTGACATCGCGTTCAAACGGACATTGCGAGGGGATCAACTTGCATAAGCGGTGTGCGAGTTTGCGGTCGCTGACTTCAAATGCGTCAATCCATATTCGTAACGGCTTTAAAAGGTCACGACGAAACTTGGAGGAAGAAACATTTTGCCCAATACTGTTTGGCTGAGTAATGTCGTCGTTTGTTTGCGCCCGATCGAGGGATATCCAGCTTGCAAAAAAAATCTTTGATTTGGTGTTACCAAATACCTTCATGGTTCACTCCTCGGTATATATGAGGGTCTTGAACTGTTTAATGAACATCTACAAGCTGCCAAATAATTCTTCTTTAAAGAATCTAGCTCAGAGCTACGATGCAAGCTGATAGTGTAACAGTGACTACTCGAATTCAACTCTACTTATTATCTACGTCCAGTTAACCGCAATTTCCTTATAAATGGTAGTGCAGTGTTACTATCTTGTTGATAACTTGACACACTTGAAATTATAGTGAAGTCATCTACCTTTGGGCAGACATTTAAGACACATTTGTAAAATATTTTTAGATAGTATTTCGCACTAGCATAGATTATTAGTTATACCAAGTAGAAATACTGCCCCTATTTTACAGTCAGCAATCTCCCTTACTAGAGAAAGTAATTATTAGATATTAGTTCCCCGATGGTAACAGTAAATTAAACTGAATGGATTCTATCGGTAATAGAGCGAATAAAAAGTCAGCTTTGTTACTGGTGAAGCTTTAATTGCTGCGAATAATCAATTAGTATCGTGATTCTCATCAAATTTGCTAGTTATGGGGTGTTAGGGCTAACTTACCTGGGGTTAGCACTGGGTTATCTGCCTGGATTACGCATGAATCGCCCCACAATCGCCTTAGTTGGTTCAAGTTTTTTAATTGCCTTGGGTGTTCTCAATTTACAAGAAGCATGGCAGGCAATCGACCCCACCACCATTGTCTTTTTATTAAGCATGATGGTAGTAAATGCAAATCTTACCTACGCAGGGTTTTTCTTGCGTGTATTATCGCTACTGTTACGTTTGACTAGCAGCCCATTCGGATTGTTATTAGCTTTGACTTTCGGTAGTAGCGTATTGTCGGCTTTTTTTCTCAACGACACATTAGCGTTGATATTCACCCCACTAACCCTAAGCCTAACTCAAGCCCTAAACTTGAATCCCATCCCCTATTTATTAGCCTTTGCGGCAGCAACCAACATTGGTTCGGTTGCCACCCTTAGCGGCAATCCCCAAAATATTTTAGTCGGTTCATTTTCTGGAATTGCCTATCTTGATTTTCTCAAAGCTCTTACCCCAATTGCTGTAGCAGGTATGGCAATCCAAACTATTTTACTGTGGCTACTTTATCCTGAAGTGCGTTCAACCCAGCCCTGTGAAAATATTTCTATACCCAGCTACCGCATCTACAAACCCTTATTGGGCAAAACTTTAATTATTACCAGTGGACTTTTAATTGCCTTCGTTATTGGTTTACCATTAGCGCAGTCAGCCTTAGTTGCAGCCAGTTTATTACTTATTACCCGTCGTCTCAAACCGCAACGCATCCTCAAAAAGGTTGATTGGAACTTAATAATAATGTTTTCCGGATTATTTATTCTAAGTAAAGCCACCCAAAAATTAGACCTAATTCAACCTTTCACCAAATTAATTGATACTTCTGCTGGTTTAATTACCGTAACTTCGGTTTTATCTAATTTAATATCCAACGTCCCAGCGGTTTTACTTCTCCAACCTTTGATTTCTAAAAGCGATACTCAATCTTGGTTATTACTCGCTTCTGCTTCAACCCTGGCAGGTAATTTAACCTTATTTGGTTCAGTCGCTAATCTAATTGTCGTTGAAGCTGCCGCAAGTTCGGGATATCGATTAACCTTTTGGGAACATTTACGCTTTGGTTTACCGTTAACAGTGTTGACGTTGCTGTTAGTTTATTTCTGGGTGCGGTGAAACTAATAAAAAATAAAACCACGAAGGACACAAAGAAAAAAATAACTTTCTTCTCTTGCTTCGTGCCCTACCCTGCGGGAACGCTAAAAGCGAATGTGTACTACCCGACAAGAACGCAAAGCGCGTATGTGGTTCATAAAAAAACTTATCTGAAATCGCAAAGCCGCAAAAAACCTTTGCGACTCTGCGCCTCTGCGCGATCTTATTTCATACTACGAAGCAACCTGTGCCGCAGTCCGGGTACGTCTTCTTCTACCATCACTAGCGGCCGCTACTGCTTCTGGAGTCGCTTCGGCAACAGTTGTACTAACCGCAGTCGCCGCAGGCTTGTCCTCTGGAACTTGCATCAACAAAGTCACCGTCGGTTGACAATGCAACTCCTTGCGTAAAGAACGAGCCAAATCTCTTTCAATCAAACCTTGCAAACCACCCCAATCAACATCTAACTTACCATCAAAGGTTTGCACAAACTCAGTCCAGCGCACGCTGAGAATTTCCTCAATCCGCTGCTGTATCCACTTCTGTAACAACGGCTTCTCGATAGTTGTCACTACCCCACGCATGTGGAGTTCTGGCTTCGCTAATAACTTACCACTCCAATCAATCGCCGCAGCTACAGTTACAAGTCCTTCTTCCGCCATTTTCTGACGTTCTTGCAAGACTCTCGCGCTGACCATGCCCGAACCCGAAGTATCAACTAACTCCAGACCCGATTGGACTTTCCCGGCAACGCGGATTGATTCTTGTGTTAATTCAATCACATCGCCGTTATTGAGAATTACCATATTCTCTTTCGGAATTCCCATACTTTGCGCCGTTTCCGAATGCTTAACCAACATCCGGTGTTCGCCGTGGAAAGGTACAAAGAACTTCGGACGAGTTAAGGAAATCATTAACTTTTGGTCTTCTTGGCAACCGTGCCCGGAGACGTGAATGCCTTTATCGCGTCCGTAGACAACATGCGCCCCTTGAATCATCAGTTTATCGATGGTGTTAACCACCGCGATGGTATTTCCAGGAATGGGGTTAGCTGAAAATACAACAGTGTCGCCTTGACGAATTTTAATGTGGGGGTGTTCTTTATTGGCAATCCGTGTCATTGCCGACATTGTTTCACCCTGGGAACCAGTTGTCAAAATCAAAACCTGCTCGTCGGGCATATTCCGAACAGCATTAAGTGGTTGTAGTAAACTATCGGGACACTTAATGTAGCCCAGGTTACGAGCGTGAGCTATTAAGTTTAGCATCGAACGTCCAACAACGCTGACGGCACGCTTGTGCTTCTGTGCCAATTCCAAAATCATGTTGATGCGGTGGACGCTTGAAGCAAAGGTTGTAATAAATATTCTTCCCGATGCTTGGCTGATAACGCGGTCGAGGTTGGGAAATACCGAACGTTCCGAGGGTGTAAAACCTGGTATTTCGGAGTTAGTGGAGTCACTGAGAAGACAAAGTACGCCTTTTTCGCCGTGTTCTGCTAACTTTTGGAAATCGAAGTGTTCGCCATCAACGGGGGTATGGTCGAATTTGAAATCGCCTGTATGAATAACAACACCAAGCGGGGTATGAATCGCTACGGTAAAGCTATCAGCGATTGAGTGGGTGTTGCGAATGTACTCCACTAAGAAGTTTTTGCCGATGCGTACCATGTCGCGGGGTTTGACTGAACGCAACTCGGTGCGATCGCGTACTCCTGCTTCTTCCAATTTACCTTCAAGCATAGCCATCGCTAACCGAGGACCAAAAATCACAGGGATTTCAAATTGTTTGAGGTGGAAAGCAATTCCCCCAATATGGTCTTCGTGTCCGTGGGTGACGACCATCCCTTTGATTTTGTGGCGATTTTCGCGCACGTAACTCATGTCAGGCAGGACTATATTTACGCCATGCATCCCATCGGTGGGAAATGCTAATCCTGCATCTAACAAAATGATTTCGTCTTCGTACTCAAAAAGGCAGGTATTTTTACCAATTTCGTGCAAACCGCCCAATGGAATAATTTTTAGGGTCGGTGTAGTTTCGTTTTTAGCCATTTTCTCCTTTAACTGTCCTGTACAAATTTTTTCGATGTTTTGAGACAAAGAATCTCATGGTTCTCGATTTGGGACCAATAACCAGATATTTATGAAGTCAATATGAAAGCAACGTTGCTTTAAATCGGATAAACCGATAAATATCAATAAATAAATTTGGCTTTACTTTAATGAGTCATATATACATGTGAGTCTATGTCATTCGTAGCACAGACCTGTTACTTACCACCTGGTAAAATCTACGCAGATTTTGTATATGTATCTTCTACTACTCTAACTCTTAACTTGGGAAAAACCCTTGCTTAAATTAAATTAAGTTCTTTTAAAACTACCTCTAACTTTTGATTTACTTCTTCGGAAGTGTCGCAAAGTGGTGGACGAGATGACCCTACCTGCCAGCCAGATAGCTTGAGGGCAGCTTTGACTGGAATCGGATTAGTGGTAACAAATAAAGCTTTGAATAGGGGGAAAAGCCGGAGATGAATTTGCGTGGCTTCTTGCACTTGCCCCGAATTATAAGCTTGAATCATCTGCTGTATTTGCCTTCCGACTAGGTGTGAAGCAACACTAACGACACCTTTAGCCCCGACAGCCAATAAGGGTAATGTCAATGAATCATCACCAGAGTAAATTTGAAATTCAGGTGGTGTCAAGCGGCGGATCTCACTTGCTTGGTCTAAATTACCACTTGCTTCTTTAATACCAACAATATTTTCTACTTCGGCTAACCGAGCGACTGTTTCCGGTTCTAAGTTTTGCCCTGTACGACTGGGTACATTATACAACAGCACGGGTAGGTCTGGCGACGCAGAAGCAATGGCTTCAAAGTGGTGGTACAACCCGGCTTGCGGTGGTTTATTGTAATAAGGAACTACTTGTAAACAACCGTGTACTCCTATCTTAGCCGCTTTTTGTGTTGCTGCGATCGCTTCTTCGGTCGAGTTAGAACCGCACCCTGCCATCACTAGCCCTTTGGGGGCCACTGCTTCTAAAATAACACTAAACAATTGGTATTCTTCATCCCAACTCAGTGTCGGTGACTCACCTGTAGTCCCGCATACGACTAGTGTATCGCTGCCGTTTTCAACAAGGTGTACCGCAAGTTTTGCGGCTAAGTCGTAATCCACGCTACCGTCTGCCTTAAA
>JANNFJ010001257.1:0-5147 GCA_031379725.1 Calothrix sp. OTE_75_metabat_31 | reverse complement strand
AAGAAACCCGGATTCTGACATTCACGAAAAAGTCGAAAACACACAAATGTCATGCTAAATCTTCTTGCTTCAAAATATTTGCATATTCATCCATACCTTCTTCAGCTAGTAAGCTGTCTTCTTGTGCAAACTGTTTGTATTGTTCAGCTACTTGCCTACTGTCTATTTGCCAACTAGAAGTGCGACTGCGAAACTTCAGAAATGCAATAAAATGGCCAACTTCTTTGAGTTGTTCTTCGTTCAAACTATCAATTTGTTCAATTAGCGAATCTTTTGAAGCTACCATATATGGTTTATATAGGAATGCGATTTGATTTATAAAAATATCTAAGTATGTGTAGGGTGCGTTAGCGGTAGCGTAACGCACCAAGCGATCGAGACGGTGCGTTAGCGGTAGCGTAACGCACCCTACGTATCTATTCAAAAATCTTTGGGGTAGTCCTATAAATTAATTTAAATAATATGCATTATTTAAGTAAATTGGTCTACGCCAATTTTTTCTGTACTATCATAGCGTGTCTTTTATTATCGGCTCGATTGGGTTCCACTAGCTCCCATACCGCATTAATTAATTTTACTTTTAACTAACTGCGGTTGTCCCCAAATAATCCGCTCATTTTTATAGATAGCAATCCCTGGTTTCGCACCTTTAGGTTTATAGACATGCTTAAGTTGAGTATAAACAACCGGAACTTGCTCGCTTTGACGGGCGCGACTATAGTAAGATGCAAGATTAGCGGTATATTGCAAATCACCTTCATCGGGTACAGCACCAGGTTCGAGACGGAGTAAAACGTGACTGCCAGGGATTTCTTGAGCGTGAAACCATAAATCGTAATCACCAGCAACGCGAAATGTCAATTGGTCATTTTGACGATTATTACGACCAATTAATATTTCAAAACCGTTAGGAGTACGCGATCGCCTAAAATTAGTACTCGGTTCGTTATTGCTACGACTGCGGTGGTCGGGGTCTTCGAGGTATTTTTGACTGACGAGTTCGTCCCGGATTTCTTCGAGGGTTTGCAAGTCGTCGCTAGTTTGGTAAGTATCCCCAAGTAAAATTGCCGCTTCGACTTGTTCTAAATATTCGATTTCTGCATTGACATCAGCAAGCAATGGTTCGACTACCAACTTGGCACGTTTGAGCTTTTGGTGCTGTTTGTAGAGAATTTGGGCGTTAACTACAGCATTTTTATCGGGTTCGAGGGTAATTTTTACAGGTTCACCCGTTTCAAAATCAATCAGCGTTATCTCCTTCATTCCCGGTTCCCACAGGTGGAGATATGCCATTAATAGGTCGGCATTGGCACGATAAGAATCAGCGCGATCGCTTTGCTGTAATTTCTCTGAGAATGTGATTGCTTTGGACCGCAATTTACCTAGAATATTATTCAGCTTCTGACTCAACTGGTGCCGCAGTTGCGAAAATACTAATTCGTTAAATTGACGAGTGTAATAATCGTTAATCAATTCTTTGGTATCAGTTGCTGCTTTAACTCCACCCCAACCAAGTACGTTATACCCCGACTCTAACCAAACTGGTGCAAACTGATTTGTTTCCAGATACTGTAACCATTCTTGCCAACGTGCAAATAAACTTTGCCATGCTTCGGAACTCAATTTATCGGTTGTTGCGTCCAAATCAATTTTCGCTTCGAGTAACATTGACTGTACCAAAGCAGGTGAAAGACCCCGGTAAATTTTGAGTAATTGTTTTTTCAAAGCACCCGGTACTAAACTAACCCGTTCGTACCAGCGTTCAAAAGATTCGCTCAAACTCGGTATAGTATTTGTCATACTGGGTGGCAGTTCGTAGCCTTGCCCCGTCAGTACAGTACGCACGCTCGATTGTTGTTGATTAACTTGGTGTGCGGTCGAAATAATTTCATTTCTAGCCGTGGTCAGGACTACATTGCTATACTTACCCATGATTTCCACATACACATGGTATAAAGCCTCCTCTCCTGGACGGCGAGCAAACTGTAAATCGATAACACGTTCCCAGGTCGAAGTATCAGCAATTGCTACCAGTGCCAAGCCATTCAACTGGCTCATTAACTGCTGGCTAAAGGTAAAAGTATCTGGTATGCGTGGTGGTGGGTCGCCAATATGAATGCGTGCAGCTTGGGGATGCCAAGAAATTTCCAGCCAACCACGTCCTTTGAGTGTGCGGAGTGCTAGGGAGACTGTATTGCGATCGCGTTGATAAACTTGTTCGAGGCGCGATGGCAACCATAGTCCACGCAGTTCATTACAAACCGCAGTCATTGTAGTAAAGTCGAAGGATTGCACAACGATTTGTAGCCTTTGGCATTGCAGCGGGGAATGGTTAAGTATAACGCACTTAGAGAACAGAATAAAATCCTCAAGATACAGCTAGAGACAAAGGATTAAATTCTGATTCAAAGCATGATTATATTCATACCTTAATTTTATGCATATAAGTCTACAGGCTTATTCACATGTAACCAATTTAACAAAAAAAGATGGCTCATTAATAGTCCTCTAAAGAGGACTTTATCTATTAGACAGGGACTTACAGTCCCTGGCGGACGAAACTGCAATTGAAAAATCTATATATGTTTAGTTCTTTTTGTGTCAACTATACCCAAGGTGTAACGGCTCAACATTATGTAAATATGAGTTCAAAATGTTAAGCCGAAACAATGTTAATTTAGCCGTGATGAGCTTGCTTTTTGCGTTTGTTGATTGCAGCGACACCAGCTACAACAATTGCCGCAACCATACCGGGTTCGGGTACGCTTTGAGGAGAATTACCAACTTTGATTTGATAGGCTATGTTGGAATTTCTAGGTGCTGTACCAGTCCAAGCAAAAGAACTTTTCCCAGCTAGCTTGAATGGTGCGGTGACACCACTAATTTGCAGATAGTCGGTATCAGCAGTTATGACTCCGGCAGTTGTAATTGCAGCAGACCCTAAAGAACCGATACTTGTACCGTTGAAAATCAGGTCACTCAAACTACTTTTACTACCTACTGGTTTAGCAAATGTCCGCAAGAAAATATCGGTAGCACCACCACTAAAAGTACTACTGCTGAGAGTTTGACCACCGACGGTATATGTAACTTGACTACCAGTATATTCAAGCACAAAATCTAAAATCTCACCATTGACCCAAGTGCGATTGCCTGCTTGATCTGGAGTAAAAGTTTTTTTGGTATCGCCAAGTATATCAATTTCATGATTGCCTGCGCTTTTTAAATTGTCACCCATTCGACTTTCGGCAACAAATAATTCGGTAAATTGACCTTGAGTTCTCAAATTTTCAAAGTCAGCATCAGTAAAACCGCTTCTATTGACAAGGCTAAAAGCACTTGCAGAACTTGGCGCTATTGTGAACCCGATTGCTGCTAAACCGACTACTGCACAGATTTTGCGTTGATTTATCAATTTACCAAAACTAATCATTTTATGACCTGATGAAATTTATATTAAAAATGGCTTGAAGGATGAACAAAAGTGGCTTACACGAAACGTAGCCAAATCCGTAGAGAAAATCTCCCAGTCTAGCAGTGAAATCGAACGAGGTCGAATTAACTATCCTTATTATTAAGTGACTAATGGTCGCTTTCCCAAACTAGAGGGGGCTGTGTTGGTTACATGTCTCACAGCTTAAGGCAGCCGAATTAATTCTGTCCATAGAAAAACATCTGTTTTATAGTAACTTTGATTCCAGATATTGCTTTTATATTTGTTCGTACAAATACTGATAGCTGGCTCGCAAATTAACTACGATAGAAGTTAAAAATAAATAATTATTTTCAGTATAAACCCATAAAAAAAGAGCAGTAAGCCCGCTCTACGATTGCCACAAATAATGACAGCAGTATATTTTCGGAAATTATTGCTTTATTTCAAAAATGCGCGATTGTGATGAGTATTATTTGACCAAGCAACCGTAAGACGCTGATGTTACGAATCGAACTAATAAATGAGTAGTAATGGGCAATTGGCAATAACAAAATATAAATCGAACTTGGCAATTACCGATTTCCCCATTACTTGACGACTGCACTATTTGATTAATAATGCTGGGGCTGGTGCTGGTACTGGTTGCGAAACCTCAAGGTAAAGGTCACTGAGTTGGCTGGCAACACCATCCCAACTAAACTTGGTTTGGACTCTAAGCTTGGCAGCTTCACCCAATTTTCTTTGCCATTCTGGATTCAAGAGAATGCGGTCAATTGCCGCAGCAAAACCAGGAACATCTTGTGGTGGTGCGAGTAAACCAGTTTCTTCCGGAACTACTGTAAATTGAAGACCACCCACATTACTCGCAACCACGGGTGTACCACTTGCCATTGCTTCAATTGCCACTAATCCGAATGGTTCGTAGTGACTTGGGACTATACAAACATCCGCAGCAGCGTAATAAGTAGGGAGAATTTCCTGACTCAGACGGCCTGAAAATGTGGTGCAGTCGCGCAATCCTAACTCATCCACAATTCCCTCAATGCGATCGCGTTCCCTGCCATCGCTTTGTCCGGGTACGCTACCACCACCAATAATCACTTGCAAATTCTGATCGCCATAAAATTGTGACTCTCGCACGGCACGCACCATCGTTTCAATACCTTTACGAGGGTCGAAGCGTCCGACATACAACACTAATTTAGCATCGGGGTCAATTCCCAATTCTGCCCTCGCTGTCTTGCGGTCAACCGAACCAAACCGCTGAATATCTGTGCCGCAAGGGACAATATCAATACTTCCTTTGGTAGAAACTAATTGTCGCATATGTGCCCGTTCTTGGGGACTAGTTGCAATTATCCGTTCTGCGGTTTCTAAAATTTTGCATTCTACTTCTAAACGCTTGGTTGCAATTTCCGGAATATTATCAATGGTGGCGTATTTAACTGCTCCAAGTGAATGATATGTATGAACTTGCTTTGTGCCAATTAATTTTTTTAACTGCATTCCCACCCAACTCGAAAGCCAATAGTTCGTATGGACTAAATCGTAATCAAGACTATTTTCTTTTTTAAACTTGAGAAACTTCTCAATAAACTCTGGCAAATATTCAAATAACTCATCACGGGGTACAAACTCAACCGCACCAGCACTAAAACGAATCGTTCGACAATTGGGACTGTGTTGAACTATTTCTTCTTGTGCATAACTC
>JANNFJ010001213.1:0-2912 GCA_031379725.1 Calothrix sp. OTE_75_metabat_31 | reverse complement strand
TCAATCCCTAATAGGGATTAGTTGAAATTGCAATGCGGACTACCATCCACTGTCCCATATCTAATGGGTTTCAATCCCTAATAGGGATTAGTTGAAATTGCAATGGCAACGGGCCGGGACTGCAGCCAACGCAAAACTTGTTTCAATCCCTAATAGGGATTAGTTGAAATTGCAATTTTGAAGTTGGCGGACTTATCAAATTAATGATTCGTTTCAATCCCTAATAGGGATTAGTTGAAATTGCAATAGCTCGATTCAGGAACCTTACTGTATTTAGTTTTCAAGGTTCAGTTGCGCTAATCTCGTCTAGAATACTATTTCAGCCGATGAGATGTCAATAGCAGCCCCCAAAAAATAGCTAAATCACAATTACAGAAAGGGTTTCAGCAGTTGCGCTAACCTAATATTGAGCTTCTCGACGCTCATCTTAGACAGAGTAAGGAATCTAGCCCTTTTAATCAACAATCGTTTTCAAACACCCAAAGGTTAGCGCAACTAGCTAGCAAATATCAAGCAAAAAACACAGTATTATCTCTTGGCATCTCACCACCGATACGCTCAATCTTAGGCTGGCAACAACGACAAAGCGTATAAAAACGAATACTATCTTCTTCAGGTTTGATCAGCTTAGAGAGACGTGATCGCAGTTTAGCATACTGAGTCGTGTTTAAATCGCACTCGAACACAGAATACTGCATCCACTGCCCATAAGACTTAAGAATTTTATGAATCTTGGTACGGCGCTTATCTTCAGGAATATCATACGACACAACGACAAACATCATAAATTAGGGGTGTGGGGGTGTAGGGTTTAGAGGTGTGTGGGAAGTCTCAACTTTTTACTTCATGACTAATGGTGGATATTTGTCAATCTCCCCCGTGAGATATTTACCTAATAACCGTGCTTGAATTTCAAAAGCTTCTTGAAAATTCTTTTGGATTCCTAAAACAGGATGCTTGAATTTAGTGAGTTTTTTCTCTTGATACAAACGTAAGAAATTATGCAAACCTTCCTTAGTCAAAGAAACTGCATTGCTAACAGGTTCCGTAATAAAATCGGATGGTTTTAAAATCTTACGATTAATCGCATTCAGCACAACAGAGTCTACAACTAAAGGACGAAATTCTTCCATCAAATCTAGGGCTAAAGAAGGTCTTCCATAGCGTTCGACATGCAGGTATCCTAAATATGGGTCAAAACCAACTATATTTAAACTACCTTGAATATCGTGACGTAATAACGAATAACCCAAGCTCAATAGCGAATTAACAGGGTCAACAGGTGGACGACGATTGCGATTATTAAAGCTGAAATTATCAACGCGAATAAGTTGATTAAAACAACCAAAATATGCAGCACTCCCGGCACCTTCACAACCCCGAATCGAATCAACTGTAGTGGCTTTTCCCAGGGATATTAAAGAACTTTCAATTTGTGTAATACCTTTATTCACGTCAATATCTGAATGATTGCGCTGGCTCTTTAACAATGAACTTCTATAATTTTTAAGTTTTCCTCTCACAAAACCCTGAGTAACATGAATTGCTTGAGGTGATTCACCCACTGCTTTCCATTGGGCATTTCGTAAAACAATATTTTTACTCATTTCTGGTTCCAAACGAGCGATATATTTACCATTGACAGTAAGGAAAGTTAAAGGAATTTTATGATTAATCAATTCGGAAATAGCAGCGGGTGAAATAGATGCTCTCCCCATTACGACTAACCCGTCAACTTTAATTAAGGGGACATCTAAGATTGTCTGTTTATCAAATTTGACACTTAATCTTTCGTCAACTTTAGCGATAAATGCATCTTCTTGTGTAACGTAGATAGTACCCATGATTTTGGTTCTCTAATTGGATGGATGTTTTAGGTGGAATTAAAGGAAAGCGAAAATTTAATTGAAGAGACGTTGGTTGTTTTATTCCTCTTTAGAGGAATTGCGCTATTAGCATGGGGTTTGCAACCCCATGCGGGTCATAATGCAATTGAAAAATCCATAAATACTTTATTCTTTTTGCCCCAAGCCGAATTTGTCATTCTGAGCGAAGCGTTCGCGTAGCGTGCCGTAGGCTTTAGAATCTCGATTGGCCGTACATATTTGAGATGCTTCATTGCGCTTCGCTCCATTCAGCATGACAACAAGTACATATTTGAGATGCTTCATTGCGCTTCGCTCCATTCAGCATGACAACAAGTATATATTTGAGATGCTTCATTGCGCTTCGCTCCATTCAGCATGACAACAGGTATATATTTGAAGAAAATCCATTTTAATGGATTAATTATTATCAGTAATAAGGACGAGTCAGATATAAATTAACTCCTTATTCCTCCTGATACCGTCCAACTTTCTCTACAACTTTCGGCAAACATTGCTCGTAAAGACTGCAACCTTGACAGCGTTTGCTATAAACAGCCGCAGGCATTGCACCTGTTTCTAATAACCTCGTTACATCTTGAATTGTGGCAATAGTTTGTCGTCGTAATTCTTCGGAAATTTCGATTAATTGCCGTTGATGAGTTTGAGCATAATACACATATCCAGTATTGATAGTTTTCCCCGTCATTTCCTCCAAACACAAAGCTTGAGCGCAAACTTGTAATTCATCATTATCCCATTCACCCCTTTTACCGCGCTTATATTCAACTGGAAACCATTCACCATTTTCTAATTCGATTAAATCCGATTTTCCAATTAATTGATATTGGTCAGATTTTAACCAAATCGCTCGAACTTGCCAAGTTTCTTGCTTATTTACTTCACTAGTTGTATGCACTCGTTCGTGTAAACTAGTGCCTTCAATTGTGTATTGATTCTCAGCAAATTCCCCCAGGCAAAACATCCGCCAACAGCGATGCGAACAATAGGCATATTGGTTTAATGCCGCAATTGATATGTATTCTG
>JANNFJ010001203.1:0-4929 GCA_031379725.1 Calothrix sp. OTE_75_metabat_31 | reverse complement strand
ACTGACTACTAACTAATGACCACTGACTACTAACTAATGACCACTGACTACTGACCACTGACTCATGACTAGTAACAAATGACTCTTGACGAATGACTAAAAAGTGGTTTCAAATTGGCTTAGTGAGTGTATTTCTAGTATCACTCGCTTTACGATTTTGGGGATTGGGAAGATTCAATACTCTTGTTTTCGATGAAGTCTATTACGCCAAGTTTGGTAACAATTATCTTACTGGTGTGTCTTTCTTTGATGGTCATCCACCTTTGGGTAAGTTGATTATTGCTGCGGGTATGTGGTTTGGTAAATATGTACCTTGGTGGAATACCCAAGTCAATGGGTTAACAGGTTCTTTATTTTCGCCGCTTTCTTACCGTTGGTTTAATGCTTTGTTTGGTTCGTTTATTCCGTTACTCGTTGCCGGAATAGCTTACCAACTTAGTCACCGTCGCAGTTTTGGTTTACTTGCTGGGTTGTTTGCTGCGAGTGATGGTCTTTTCCTCGTGGAAGCAAGGTATGCATTAAACAATCAATATATAGTTATCTTTGGTTTACTCGGTCAATTTTGTTTGCTACTTGCACTCAATCATAAAGATGAACGACGAAATTTGTATCTAGCGATCGCAGGTGCTGGTTTTGGTGCTTCGATTGGTACTAAGTGGAATGGTGTGTTTTACCTTGCGGGTGCTTATGGGTTGTGGATTACCGCTTGGATAGTGCAGGCTTTACAATCTAAACTCGTAACGAACGAATCGTACTATAAAAATGAAAGTACGAGTATGTATTATGCTTCTTCTGGTAATCAAGTTGGGCTAATGGGGAGGGTTAAACAAAGCTACACTCAGCAAATCAAAGTTAAAATTACACCTCTGGCAAACCTCACCCAACTTAATATTTTCCAAGTTCTGATTTTTTTGGCAATTATCCCCTTCATTATCTATAGTCTCATCTGGATTCCCCATCTGCGACTCGATACCCGATTTGATTTTGTCAAAGTCCACCAGCAAATTTTGGGATTTCACGAACGTATGGGTGGCAATAGTCCCAAGGTACATCCATATTGTGCAGCTTGGTATAAATGGCCCCTAATGACGCGACCAATGGCGTATTATTACCAAACTGCCCAAAGTATCAATGACCCTTTACCTGTATTGGGACCGCCGCTTCCTTCGGGTGTGGGAAAAGTATTTTATGATGTTCATGCGATGGGCAACCCGTTTTTATGGTGGTTGAGTTTAGCCGCATTGGTGATGTTACTGGGTACACTCGTATGGCAATTAATTATTCCTTCTTTTCGGCAAAAACGCTTGGTAATGCCGCAACTGACTACTGATACTTGGATTGCCTTGTACTTGGTATTCAATTATGTAGCCAATTTATTGCCGTGGGTGAAGGTGACGCGGTGCGTGTTTATCTATCATTATATGACGGGAGTAGTGTTTGCATTTATGGCTCTAGCATTCGTCGTAGATTATTGTATCCGCAGTTATCGGCTTTCGCTTCGTGCTGTTGGTGTGACGATAACATTTCTTATTATTGGTGCTTTTATTTTCTGGATGCCAGTTTATTTGGGTTTACCCCTCTCTCCTACAGAGTATAAATGGCGAATGTGGTTTAGTTCGTGGATTTGATAAAATTTTGACCAGATAGACTTGGAGGACTATCTTGCATAAAACTTTTCGCAAAGGTTGGCAATATTATAAGGGATTTTCCGATCGAGTTATTTAATTTGGTTGCTGTTACAATGTATAGTAAATAGAACTAAAAGGAAATTTATTAAACATTATTCATTTTCTCTTAGAGTACTCCAATTAAAAAAATATCCAAAATAAATCTTGTAGGATAAGTGTATAGTATCCTACAAACACGTAGGGCACTATACACCTACCCTACAGGAGGGTAATAAATGTTTGATCAATTACAAACGCAAAACACCCAAGTGACACCATTAAAGGAAACATTAATAGATACCTTTGGTCAAATTCAACCGCATGGTATTATTTTTGTTCTTAAAGAACCAGAATTAAGTATTTTACAAGTCAGCAGTAACGTCTATACGAATTTTGGAAAAACTCCTCAAGAACTACTCCAAGGAACCCTTGAGGCTTTAATCGACGATTTTCAACTCGAACAAATCAAAGTTGGATTGCAAGCAGAAAATCTTGATTATATCAATCCGATAAAAATGTGGGTGCGTTCCAAAGGTGATGACTACGTAGTATTCGATGCTATTTTTCATCGCAACTCCGAAGGGTTTTTAATTTTAGAATTAGAACCCACCATTACCCAAGAAAACATCGCTTTTCTAAGCTTCTACCATTTAGCCAGAGCTTCTATTAGTCAAACAGCAAGTCTCCACGATTTTAGTCAAATTATCGTGCAGGAAGTCCGCAAAATCACCGGATTCGATCGAGTCATGCTCTACAAATTTGACTCAGATGGACATGGTTCGGTAATTGGGGAAGAAAAAATCGATGGTTTAGAACCCTATTTAGGCTTGCATTATCCCGAATCTGATATTCCCAAACCAGCACGAAAATTACTTACTTCCAATTGGATTCGCTTAATTGCCAATACCCATGCGGAATCTGTGGAAATTATTCCCATAGAAAATCCAATTAGTCAATTACCAGCAAATTTAACTCACTCAATTCTTAGAAGTGCTTTACCTTGCCATATTGAATATTTACGTAATATGGGTGTAGGGGCATCACTGACAATTTCGTTGATGAAAGAAGGTATACTTTGGGGACTAATTGCTTGTCACCATCAAACACCGAAACATCTTTCTTACGAGTTGCGAAAAGCCTGCGAATTTTTAGGAAAAGTAATATTTTCCGAAGTTTCTGCAAAGGAAGAAACCGAAGATTACGAGTATCGAATGCAATTAAACCACGTACAATCGCGGTTAATTGAACAGATGTCGCAAGCGGAAAACTTTATCGATGGTTTGGTAAAATACGAACCAAATTTACTCGATTTGACAAACGCACAAGGTGCAGCAGTTTGCTTTGATGGAAATTATACTTTAATCGGTGAAACTCCCACAGAATCCGATTTGAACTTATTAGTTCAATGGCTGAAAAATAACGTTCGTGAAGAAGTCTTTTACACTGATTCATTGCCAAGCCTTTTCCCGGATGCGGAAAATTACAAAAATGTTGCCAGTGGCTTGTTAGCAATTCCCATTTCTAAACGAAATTACGTTTTATGGTTCCGTCAAGAAGTGATTCAAACAGTCAATTGGGGAGGAAATCCAAATAACGCATTTGAACTTAGCCAAAGTCGAGAAAATCATAGTTTACATCCCAGAAAATCATTTGAATTGTGGAAACAAACGGTTAAATTAACATCTCTACCTTGGCAATTTGTCGAAATTAAAGCTGCTTTAGAATTACGAAAAGGAATTGTCAATATTGTGCTGCGGCAATCTGACGAATTGGCACAATTAGTCGATGATTTAGCACGTTCTAACGCCGAATTGAAAAAATTTGCTTACGTTGCTTCCCATGATTTGCAAGCACCATTAAATCAAGTTGCCAACTACGTGCAGTTGTTGGAAATGCGCTATGGCAATCAACTTGATAAAGATGCAAGCGAGTTTATTAATTATGCTGTCGAAGGTGTCACCTTGATGCAAACGTTAATTGATGATGTGCTGGCATATTCCAAAGTTGATCTCCAGGCAACTCAATTTGAATTAACCGATGTCAATACACTCTTAGAAAGTTGCTTAACAACTTTGCATCCGCGAATTACAGAAACTAAAGCAATAGTAACTCACGACCATTTACCAACAATAATGGCAGATAGCATCAAACTAATGCAATTATTCAAAAACTTGATTGGTAACGCGATTAAATTTGGCACTCGCAACCCACCGAAAATCCATATCGGTACAACCCGACTCGAAGATGAATGGTTATTTTCCGTCCATGATAACGGAATTGGTATTGACCCCAAATATAGTGATCGCATCTTCATTATCTTCCAACGCTTGCATACCCGCGATGAATATCCGGGTACGGGTGTGGGTTTAGCAATTTGCAAGAAAATCATCGAATGTCACCGAGGACGCATCTGGGTCGAATCAAAACTTGGTGAAGGTTCAACTTTCTACTTTACCCTTCCAGTTGGAGAACAGGAACGTGACCTCACCAATAATAGATACAAAACACAAAGTAATTCTTTTAGTTGAAGATAGTAAGGCCGATAGTCGTCTTATTCAAGAAGCGTTGAAAAACAGTTCGCTATCCCCTCAAGTGATAAATGTCCGTGATGGAGTAGAAGCAATGACGTATCTATACCAAAATGGTGAATATAAAGATGCACTTCGTCCCGACTTAATTTTGCTCGATTTAAACTTACCTAAAAAAGACGGTAGAGAAGTTCTAGCAGAAATTAAAGCCGACCCAAAGTTGAAACGTATTCCTATAGTTATATTGACAACTTCGAGACACGAAGAAGATATCTTTGATAGCTACGATTTGCATGTAAACTGTTATATTACCAAATCTCGCAATCTCAGCGAACTTTTTCAAGTCGTCAAAGGAATTGAAGATTTTTGGTTATCTACAGTTACTTTACCCTTGACATAAAGGCAATAGGGAATAGGGACTAGGAAGGTGGGGGGAGTAGGAGGGGTAGAGAGGTAAAAGTGAAGGAAGGGAAGCAAAGTTAATTAATCACCTTCTCACCTCCCCTCACCCCTTACTCCCCAATACTGCAAGGGATAGAAATTGATCCCCCCAACCCCCCTTAAAAAGGGGGGCTAAAAGCCTTATAAAGTCCCCCTTTTTAAGGGGGATAATGGTGGATCTATTTTGGGAAAACTTCTTAACCGAGCAGTATTGGTACCGTTACTGGTTCTGTAATAGTTGCCCTAGAAGGTAAAAGTCTAGGATTTGGTGCAGATATGGCAAGAAGAATTTT
>JANNFJ010001190.1:0-2148 GCA_031379725.1 Calothrix sp. OTE_75_metabat_31 | reverse complement strand
GATGCTAACGCTTCTAAATCCACGGACTCAGTATCAACAGCATCGATTTTATTCAATGCTAAAATTTGCGGACGTGTTGCTAAACCTCGTCCGTAAACTTTCAGTTCTTGCACAATCGTGTGATAATCGCGCACGACATCATCGCTTGTGGCATCGATTAAATGCAATAATACGCGAGTGCGTTCGATGTGACGTAAAAAATCATGCCCTAAACCTGCACCTTGGGAAGCTCCTTCAATGAGTCCGGGAATATCCGCAAATACCGTTCCATCACCTGTTGGTTTTCTAACTACACCCAAATTAGGTATGAGAGTCGTAAATGGATAATCAGCAATTTTGGGACGTGCTGCTGATAGTGAAGAAATCAAAGTCGATTTACCGGCATTGGGAAGTCCAATAATTCCGACTTCCGCAAGTAATTTTAGCTCTAACCGTAACTGTTTAATTTCTCCCTCCAATCCTGGAAGTGCGTATTCAGGTGCCCGGTTGCGATTGCTCAAGAAAAACTTATTCCCCAATCCACCTTTGCCACCTGCTGCTACTAACAACATTTGTTGAGGTTCGATTAAGTCGCCGATAACTTCGTCTGTTTCGGCATTATAAACAACAGTTCCGCAGGGAACTTCGATAATTAAATCTTTGCCATTTGCACCAGTACAGTTGCTTGGGGCACCCCGTTCGCCGTCTTTGGCTTTAAATCGATGATTGTAACGAAAGTCAAGTAAAGTTTGCAAATCTTCAACAGCGCGAAAATAGATCGAACCACCTTTGCCACCATTTCCACCTGCGGGGCCTCCTGCGGGTACATATTTTTCACGCCGGAAGGCAACAATCCCGTCGCCCCCTTTACCTGCTGCTGCTTCAATTTTTGCCTGGTCGATAAATTGCATAATCTTTGAAATTAGTTAAAACTATAAAATATTAGAGTTTACTTGTTAAGTGTGGCTTTTAAAGACACAATCGACTATTATAACTTATCTTCGTAGCGTTCGCAAAGGCGTTAGCTTCGCTACTGGAGCGTTATTAGACAAGCTTTTCTCAGCATGGGATACATATTAGCATCCGCCAACTCGAACAGGAAATAGTGCAAAGCTGGCAGTAGCTATGCACTATTTCCTGTGCTGTAAAATTCATGCGATCGCAAGCTTTGTTGCTAGGCTTTCCCGTTGCAGCCAATAACCGCTTAACCTCTCAAATTCAAAGTAATTATCGCACTATCCATCAAAATTAAGGATCTAAAGCTGTGGTAAACAATTAATACCGACCATTATCAGAAATATTTACCTACAAAGTTGGTGGATTGGTTTACAAAACTATAGTCCTAACAAAGTTCATCGCCAAGGAGAGATATAAGAGGTTAAGAAAATTTGGTAAACCCAAAATCTTGGAGAGACGCGAAATTTCGCGTCTCTACATTCTTGGAATCACCACGAAAAATCCTTAATCGAGCAGTATTCCTACGGGTTATCCCTTTTAAATTATTTAATTCAACCCACCGTAACTTTTGACTCGAACGTGTTCTTATATATAAGGTGTAATGTCCTCTTGGCACTCATCAGCTAAATACGAGAGGGCACGGAAGCGCAAACCTACAAGTTGCTCGTAAATGGGATTGAGTTTACATAGCGGTGGGATGTGAACGATTTTGCGTCCGAATAGGGTGACATTGCGCTCAAAAGGGCATTGCGAAGGTATCATTTTACATAAGAAGCGGGCAATTTTTGGGTCTTGGATATCGAGTTGGTCAAGCCAATCACGCAGAGGATGGAGGGGATCGACTGGACGTTTGGTTGGGGTTATAGTTGGTGATGTTGATGATATAGATATAATTACCGGATTGGAAGGAGTCGGTTTTAATTGTTCTGGATGTTCCAAGGTGTAGCGCAAAGCTTCGAGAATATTATCGGGTTCTCCCAAAGCTTTACACAGTTCGTGGAGCATGTAATCCTCACTTTTGGTGTAAATTCCATCTGCGATCGCAACCATTACCGCCGTCCGTAAAAAATTTTCTGCTGCTGGTGTACCCACGCCCAAGGCAGCAGCCAATTCCTCTGGTGATATATCCTCTAAGGAGTCCATTTTCATCCCAGGGGCTAATTCGTTCTGGGTGATGCTAGCTATTAATTGCTGTTCTTGGGTGTCAAAGTC
>JANNFJ010001166.1:0-8322 GCA_031379725.1 Calothrix sp. OTE_75_metabat_31 | reverse complement strand
CGGCCGAGCCGGACGTGCCGGTTCAGGCGGGGGGGCGCGTTAGCGCCGACGTCCCGGGGAACCGGTTGTTATCACTTTGTAAGGTTAAATTTTTTGTCCCTGTAGGTATAAATATTTGTTCCGGTTCGGGAATTGATAACTTTCCACCCGTTAACGCAGCAACTTCCCGTGCAATCCCCACCATCGACAATGCATCGGCACGGTTTGCAGTAGCGGTCACATCCAATACGACATCATCCAAACCTAGCAACGGACGCACATCGCTACCTAGCTGGAGGTTATTTTCAGTAAAAATGTGAATTCCATCGACATCGGTGGGCAAACCAAGTTCCTTCAACGAACAAATCATGCCGTTAGAAGCAATACCCCGTAGTTTTGCAGGTTTGATTCGCAGATCGATATTTGGTAAATATGTACCAATGGGTGCGATCGCAACATAAATATCGGCACGTACATTCGACGCACCGCAAACGATATTTAAAGTCTCATCGGTACCGATATCAACTTGACAAACGCTGAGTTTATCGGCATTTGGGTGTTGTTCGCGTAATAAGACGCGACCAACGACGACATTTGAAGCCCATGTACGACGGTCTTCGATATCTTCGACCTCAAACCCCGCCATAGTCAAGGTTTCTGCTAATTCTTCCGGGCTTAGTTTTATCTCTACCAGTTCCCGCAGCCAGTTTAACGAAATACGCATGAATCTTTGTTTGTGCGAATAGCAGCGATTTATTGAATCTTAAGGCACACTCTATTTTAAAGCCAAAGCGCGGACTTGCTGCGAAATTGGGGTTGGGATTTAGAGAAGTGCAAACTGACAACTGCTCAGGTGTGGGAAAATGGGCAGATAATAGATTCTTGTTAATTTTGACCAGTCGATAAGACTAGATGCCCGACTTCTTCTGCGAAGTCGGGCATCTAATAAATAGGTCGAATATACCGTAGGGGCACGATATATCGTGCCCCACATATGGTGAGATAGCGACAAATATCGATGCGAGGGTCATATTTTTAGATAGGTCGAATATACCGTAGGGGCACGATATATCGTGCCCCTACATATCGTGGGGTAGCGAAAAATATCGATGCGAGGTCATATTTTTAGATAGGCAGAATATACCGTAGGGGCATGATATCGATGCAAAGGTCATATTTTTAGATAGGTCGAATATACCGTAAGGGCACGATGTATCGTGCCCCTACATATGGTGGGATAGCGAAACATATCGATGTGGGGGTCATATTTTTAGATAGGTCGAATATACCGTAAGGGCACGATGTATCGTGCCCCTACATATGGTGGGATAGCGAAATATATTGATGCGGGGGTCATATTGTTAGATAGGTCGAATATACCGTAGGGGCACGATATATCGTGCCCCTACCACTCATATTTACTTACTTAGTAGATTGAAAAAACCGTGTTTTATAACTTGCTGCTGCTTTCCTAATACGTTTAGTTTCTCCTCCGTTAGGAACATGAAGTCTTTCACTTAAAACTAGTTTCAATTCTTCCTGTGATATTAAAGGAATATTTTCATAAAAAACATAACCACACCGTAAAAATGACCCATAACTTTGATTTTTTAACTTAATAAGTTGCTTTGTATGAAGTTTTCTTAAATACTCTATTCCAACTTGCTTTTCTTGAAACTCAATCTTAAAAGACGAATCCCACTCCTTTAAAATTACTTCAAGTACTTCCATTAGATTATCTCGCAACTCATCTAAAGTTTTTCCTTGTGAACGCACTAGTATATTCGTCGAAGGATACACTGTACGAAGACCAGGGATAAAACCGACATAAAGATTAGTTTTTAAATCTTGCTCAACTATTGCTGTGAAAATTTCCATTGACTTAAAGGACATAGATATAATCTAAATTATAACTAGCGCAACGCGAATGTTTCCTTACAAAGCTTCCCAATCTTCCAAAGGAAAGTCGTAGGGGTTAAAATCGGGGTTTTTTTCAAGAAACCCCGATTCACAGACAATTTATCACAAACCTAGAGATTTTATTGCTCGCAATAATTCTTGTTTTCCAAAAGGTTTGGTCAAGTAAATATCTGCACCTTGACGCATTCCCCAAATTTTGTCTATATTGCCATCTTTAGAACTGCAAATAATAATGCGGACGTTTTTAGTGATTGGGTTGCGCTTCAATTGACGGCAAAATTCAAACCCGCTCATTCCTGGCATGACAACATCAGTAATTACCACATCGGGTAAATTATTTAAAGCTTGATTAAGACCCTCTTTAGCATCATAAGCTTTAATTACCGTATAACCACTATCTTGTAAATAACAGTTAATTAGTTCTAACTGAGAAGGCGTATCATCGACAACTAACAATTTTGTCATTTGTATTTATTCCTCATCCACAATAGTAATAATTTTTGTCACAGAAATAAACATTTTAAATGCAGCCCTGTACTGTGCATGAGTGTTGAATAATTGAGTTGATTTATAAGCTAAAAGTTTTTAAAAACCGATCGAACACCTGCCTACAACAAATTGTTATTATGGCATGATGGGTTAAAGTGCCTTCTATAATGAATTTAAACTTAATTTAAACATATTATATTAATCGCACCCTTCCCCACCAAATAAAACAAATGACTTCCCTATGTCAAATGCATAAATACAATTTTTAGTAAATCGGCTTGCGTAAATGGCTTAGTTAGATACCCAGATGCACCAACTAATCGTGCTTTGACTTTATCGATAAGTCCTTTATTTCCCGTCACCATGATGATAGGTGTTTTCTTAAACATTGAGTTATTGCGGACAATCTTGCACAACTCATACCCATCTATACCATCCATGTTTAAGTCGAGTAAAATCAAGTCTGGCTTGTTACGAATTATCGACATAACTGCTTTTACCGGGTCGTTGATTGCTACGACTGAGAAATTTTCCTGTTCTAAGAAACGGCTAATTTCTCGCAGAACTGTAGGACTGTCATCGACCGATACTATTTTATAGACTTTGCGATCGCTTATAGGTGTTGCTACTTTTGGAGGTACGGTAATTGCTTCGCTAGGTGGTGGTACTTGCTGACGGGGTTCGACGACAGGGTAAGATTGTGTTCTTGATGCTGGTGTATTAATTCTTGTTGCAATACTTGGATTATCTCGAACTAATGCGGTTGTAGTTGACGTTACGATATTTGTTCCACTTTTAACTAAGTCTGTGATATAATTATGGGCTTCGGGATCTGCTTGAAAAGTTTTGGGTAATCGATCGAATGGTGGGTCGGGTTCGTGGAGGACAATCTCTCCATTCATAATGTATGGGTAAAGGTTTCGTGCCATCTGCACTTCATCTTGATTCATGATTGTGGCAAGATGACGCAAACTAAAACCTTTCATCCAGGTTGCTAAATTTTGATAAATTTCTGGTAGATTTTGTTGGTTCGCTTCGCTTTGAACTCGTAAGTAAGGACGTTGGTAGGGGGAAGAAATGTATGGAGCCAATGATTGCCAACTTTGTAGTTGCTCTTGACACATTGACAATATTTTTTCTGTATCAATTCTACAAATAATTGGGACTTTATTGACAATATTTATTAATTTGTAATTTCCTGTAGTAATCAATAGAAATGATTCGAGAACTTCTTTAACCATTTCTTGGATTAATATTGCTGCTTGCGTCGGGTTGATATGCCGCTGACTAACTAACCAGCAAATTGCTTGATACTCTGGCGGTTGTTCGCTTAATTTGGCTTCACCATTGGAGTTGTCATCCACCGACCCAGATGTTGACATGTCCGCTTCAAACATTAAACGTAACTGGACGCGAATTTCACTGCTTAAAGCTGGAAGCTGCTGACCTAGACGGCGCAAATGCCGTTCGAGTCTATCGAATGGTTCTACGCTGTGGGTCGCATAGATAATTTTCCCCTGTTCTAAGTATATAAACCAAAGAACTGAGCCACTTGATACGTAAGTGTAAGTACTCTCGTGTGACGTAGATAGGTATCGTAACAGACTTAGGGGACGCAGTTTGGTGAATGTGCCAAAAATATTCATTACTTTAGAGTTTTCCGGTAGATTAGACCGAATATTGGTAATTTGTAAATGTTAATTGATACATAGTTGCTGCCTTTAATATCTCTCTAGAAGCGGATTTTCTAAAGCGATATATACATATATGTTACAAGCAACAAAAACTACAGTGAGATTTTGTTGTTACTTGCATAACATCATTCTATTTAAGGGGCTATATTTGGCAATTAGAGTAGCAGTTAACATAATTTTAATATGAATATTTTTCCTGTCCCAGATATAATGTAAGTGGGGTAAGTTTATTTACCTTTATTTCATCAAATATATAAACCCTCTACATGAAGAATTTAAAAATGCTGACTAATTGATGTTGAAATTTATTGTAATGTAGATTTGCAACAGTTATAGCTTTTGCAAAATCCACTACAACAGACGATTGGTTCCCCTGTTAAATTCCTTTTACTAAACAATGTATCGACTAAAGTTGGATTAAATATTATAGGTGTAAATACCAAACATGTTTTGTTGAATTTCTAAGATAAACCATCTGCGACCAAATGTCGTATTGGTAGTTTAATCGGTGTCCAGAATATATACTTAGTATATATACTTAGTCGTTAACACAAGGAAAACACAGCTTTGGACTCTAATATAGCAGAGAGAGTTATGTCCGACACATTAAGACTTGATGAAGTTGTGGAGTTTGCGGAGAACCCAGAACCTCGTTGCCCCTGCGTACTTTTACTCGATACATCAGGCTCGATGCAAGGTACAGCAATGAATGCATTGAATGAGGGGTTGGTGAGTTTTAAAGAAGAATTAGTCAAAAACTCTTTGGCAGCCCGAAGAGTTGAAGTCGCAATTGTGACATTCGATAGTAAGGTAAATGTTGTGCAAGATTTTGTCACAGCCGACCAATTTAGTCCGCCGGTATTATCGGCACAAGGACTAACGACAATGGGTGCTGGAATTCATAAAGCTTTGGATTTGATTGCGGATCGAAAGTCGCAATACCGTGCGTCGGGAATTGCTTACTACCGCCCGTGGGTATTTATGATTTCTGATGGCGAACCCCAAGGAGAGTTTGAGGATGTAGTTGACCAAGCGACATTGCGCTTAAAAGCAGATGAAGCTAACAAACGTGTTGCTTTTTTTACAGTGGGCGTGGAAAATGCTAATATGACACGTCTGGGTCAGATAACTGTACGGACTCCACTCAAGCTCAACGGCTTGGATTTTGTGGAAATGTTTGTGTGGTTATCAACAAGCATGTCGGCCGTTTCGCATTCTAAGGTTGACGAACAAGTGGCACTACCTCCCATTGGTTGGGGGACTGTTTGAGGGTTGGGGCCTTGAACAATGCTTACACAGCTGTATCCTAAAAATATATGAATACTACAAAACAAATGCTCCAGTGGCGGGTTGTAGCCGCTTCGGTATGTGGTACGAGTCACGTTAAGAGTCAGCAGCTGTGTCAAGATGCTCATCATTGGCAAATTCTGCCCGATAACGTTTTGGTGGCGGCCGTAGCGGATGGGGCGGGTTCGGCGAGTTTGGGTAAAATTGGGTCGATGGTCGCGGTGGAAGCTGCGATTGAAAGTTTATCGCTTCAAGAAATTACCCAACGCGCCTTAGTCGATGATGATTTTGTCCGCAGCCTTTTAACTGAAGCGATGGTGGCAGCGAGAAAAGCGGTAGAATGTGAGGCAGTTGCTTGTAACAAGCAATCTATGGATCTGGCTACAACCTTGATTGTAGTGGTGGCCACTCCTTTAGGTGCTGCTGTTGCTCAGATTGGTGATGGTGTTGCGGTAGCTAAAGATTTACAGGGGAATTTACTGGCACTAACTATGCCTGATAGTGGTGAGTATATTAATGAAACCACTTTTTTGACTAGCGATGATGCTATTGACACGGCACAATTACGATTGTGGCGGCAACCAATCGCTAACGTTGGCGTACTTACTGATGGACTACAAATGCTGGCAATCAACATGGCTGTTGGTGCGCCGCACAAGCCGTTCTTTTTGCCATTGTTTGATTTTGTTGCCAATATTGACGACAAATCGGTTGCGAAAGAACAGCTAGTCAAATTTTTACGATCCGAACGTATAACTCAGCGTACTGATGACGATTTGACGCTAATTTTAGCGGCATTACGCGATTAACATTCTTGGTAATCGCAGTGAATTGGTATTATTATTCGCATTCAAATACTATTTTATCATGCAGGTATTACGTTGTCTTCCCAATCAGCAAAATCTCGCAGTTAGCCTCACCGTAAGCTTGGGGCGTGGGGGTGAGGCTTGTGTTTACACAATGCCAACTGATGCCGAGTTAGTGGCGAAGATATATCACAAACCCAACGATCAACAAGCCCGCAAGCTTTCGGTAATGCTTGCCCATCCGCCAGAGAATCCCACAGCATCTTTGGGGCATATTTCCATTGCTTGGCCCCACGAGTTATTACGCTCTTGTGATGCAAGCAAGAGCGTGATTGGCTTTTTGATGCCCCGAATTCGGGGAATGCGACCGATTATCGATTTCTACAATCCGAGAACTCGCCGCCAGCATTGTCCATTATTTAGCTATCAATATTTATTGCGAACTGCTCGCAACTTAGCAGCAGCGTTCGCGGCATTGCACGCAGGGGGCTACTGTGTCGGTGATGTCAACGAATCGAATATTTTGGTTAGCGATACGGCTTTAGTTACATTAGTTGACACCGATTCGTTTCAAGTCCGCGACCCTGAGAATCATCAAGTTTACCGCTGTTCGGTAGGCAAACCCGAATTTACACCTCCCGAATTACAAAACAAGACCTTTGCCGAATGCGATCGCGCAGTGGCACACGATTTGTTCGGGTTAGGGGTGTTGATATTTCAGCTGTTGATGGAGGGTACGCACCCATTTTCAGGCATTTATCAAGGTGCTGGCGAACCACCACCTTACGAAGCCCGTATTGCTTCGGGACATTTTACCTATAGCCGAAACCGTCGCGTTCCTTATACTCCTACCCCCATTGCCCCAGCCTGGGAAATTTTACATCCCGGTTTGCAAGAGTTGTTTGTACGCTGTTTTGAATCGGGTCATAGCAACCCTTTACTTCGCCCCAGCGCTGCAGCTTGGCTTTTGACCCTTGCCGAAGCCGAAGAATCGTTAATTAGTTGTACTACCAACCCCCAACACCGTTACGGCGCTCATCAGAGAAATTGCCCTTGGTGCGAACGAACCTTACAGTTAGGCGGACGCGATCCATTTCCTTCGCTCAAAGCGATCGCATCCAAAGAACACCTACAAGTGAGAATCCCGACTAAGCGCCGGCACATCTCGAACCGTCGCCTTAACAATCCGATTATTCCCCTCAATCGCCTTAATTATCGGCAATCAAGCATTCCGCCAAATACCCATTACCATAAATCGTTTAAAAAGCCAAGATATTACCCAATTTTATTTTGCTTGGCAGCGTTTGGGCTGTTAGGGTATCTAGACTTGATGATTAAATTTACAAGTCGTCCTTTTGCCAATCAAAATGTCTATACCCAAACATTAGTTAGTTCTAATAGTCCCACGAGTAAGAGCAATCTTAGCTTTGACCAGTATTACAGCCAAGGCAAAAATTCCTATCAAGTCAAAAACTACGAGCAAGCCATCGAAGATTTTGGTCAAGCAATTCAAAAAGAACCAAAACATGCCAAGGTTTACGTGAATCGAGGTAATGCTCGCTACAACCTCAAACAGTACGAAGCCGCACTGGGAGACTACAACGAAGCCATACAAATCAATCCCACAGAAACTAAAGCTTACGTTAATAGAGGTAACACTCGCTTAATTTTAGCCGAATATAGCAGCGACCCCGACAAAGATTACAAGCGAGCGATCGCCGACTTTAATAGTGCCGTGCGTCTAAGTCCCAATGAAGTCGAAGCCTACATTCGCCGAGGTATCGTCCACGCCCAAATGGCAAAATATAGTGGCGAATCCCAAGACGATTATCAAAAAGCCATCCAAGACTTCAACCAAGCGCTGTCCCTAAATCCATCAAGAGCCGAAGCCCTCTTTCAACGCGGTCTTGTTCGCTATCAAATCGCTCAATATAGTAGCGATTTTGAGAAAGAATATCGCCGTGCTATCAATGATTTTGACCAAGCATTAGGTCTTAATTCGCAACTAGCGAAGGTGTATCTAAAGCGTGGTATCGTTCGTTATGAACTTGCCCAATATGGAGGTAAAGAATCGCGTCAATACCACATTCAAGCTATTGATGATTTACAACGAGCCGCAAAAATTTCCTTAGAACAAGAAGATATGG
>JANNFJ010001160.1:0-3843 GCA_031379725.1 Calothrix sp. OTE_75_metabat_31 | reverse complement strand
ATTAAGTTTTTTAGTTATCCATACAAGTTGACGAGATTCACAGATAAAAAACGGTCAATATGTCGCCTATCGAATTGTTCGTTTTTTTGAAAATTCCCCACAAGGCTTATTTTTAGGGGTTAATTGGATGCGTTTTTTGGTCGCAAAATTTAGTACAGTTGTTCGCGTTGAAAGGGCTGGGTTTTAACCCCCAAAACTTGATAATCATTCATGCGGGTCAGGTACTAAAAACGAAAACTCCGCTCGCACCTCCTTCTCTCAACCCCCGTCACAACCTATTCGCCATCGCCTGATGATCATGAAGTAGTTCAAGGTAATGTTGAATTGTTATTGGATGCGATGTCTACGACGGGCTACGCCTACGCCGAACGCAGTCAAGAAATGATAGTGGTACTTACCGAGTCGTGGAGCGCCAAATTTAAGCGATCGGTATAGGCAGCACCGGATTTGGGCGATAAGTTAGCGATTAAAACTCGCAAACGCAAATGTATTGCGTCAATTCGCTCTCACTATCATTTGAATGTTAAGGGTTAGCAGCAGGTGTAACTACGCTGCCTATGGATAACTGATAGATAATTTTTGATCCTTGAACTTTTCTGCTCCTGGGGAATATCCACCTTTAAACTCTATAAAACGACCATCTGGAGTTATAAAACCATTCGGCGCACACCCATATCCGTAACAAGCTCCTATGCCAAATGTACTACCGACTGGCACACCAGGAGGTAAAAGTTTTGGGTCTGTGATTGGTTTTCCAATTGGTCCAGTAAAAGTCTTAGAAGGATCAAATAAGTCAGGACTAAATTTTAGTTCCACATTTTGTCCCCCCTTAATTTCTTCGGCTTCTATTGTTTCTTTTATTTCTGTTAAAAACCCTAATTCCTCTATCTTCATCTGAATTCTCCTGGGAAAACTATTATCATTGACTAGTCATTATTTTAGGCTGATTTCAACCATAATTTATTCTCCGAAATACTCATAGTAGGTTCTGTAGCTTTGCTATTCTATTTATGTAAACCATTTATAAGCACCATCTTCATGCCACTGCGTGGAACCCGCTTTCTTTGGTATCGCACTTACATAAAATTAGTAACCCTTGAAGGTAGTTGTTAAATTTACACTACTGAGTCATTTTTAATACTATTTTTTTACCACTCCGTGGTATCGTACTCTAAGCATAAATTACTGACTTAAACAACTTAATTAATAATGTATTAATACGCCAAGCGTACCTTCTGCTAACCCATTGGTTTTTCTTTGCCACAACATGTATCATCGGTTGGTGCGATATTAAAGCTATCGATGGCAGAACCACACCAGCTAGACTTATTCAAAGATAATCCAGGGGAACCACGTCAACTGGAACTATTCGTGTATCCACCTCCACCCCCACGTGACGGACAACTTGAATTATTTCCAACCAAAAAATACAAATCTCATCGTCGCAACGAATTTGTAATGAGTGCCGAAGAATTGGCAGCTTGGAAAGCTCAAGTAGCCGACTACCAGCAAAAAGTACGTATAACCCCACCATCGGAACAAACTGCATTATTCGACCTACCGCCCAGCCACTGCGACCCCGACCAAATTGACCCCTTGAAGTTGCGGTCGCAATCAATGGCTTTCTATCGGATGCCCGCTGACTATCCGGGGGAAGCTTGCTTATATTTTGTTGTTGATAGCACCTTGGGACTAATTTTATACGTCGGTGAAACCTGCAAAAGTAATAAGCGTTGGAAAAGCACGCACGACTGTAAGAATTACATAGCCAGTTACCAAGATTTACACTACCGTTATCAGTTACAAACTGCAATAAATATCGGCTTTTGGTGGGATACGCCGAAAGGGCGCGAAGCTCGACAGGAGTTGGAACTGTATTTAATATTGAAATGGCGAAGCCCCTTCAACAAAGAAAATTGGACGCGGTGGGGGCAGCCATTTGGAAAGGATTAAAGTTAGGGGTGCGATTACTTTAGCACGTATTCACTAAAACATATTATGATATACTAACTCAGTAGATGTGCTTAAATACTCAATCTGTTTTCTATAAGTATAAAGTATATAGAAATACTCATGTATTGGTTATTGGAATGAATTCATACAATATGCATTTAGTGCTATTTACCACATCTAGGAAAAAAGTGGAAAAAGTTTCCCTATTTTACCGCATATTTACCTTAGTCAATTGGAGACCATAAGCAATGAAATCTTATTATGTAGCTGCCTTGGGCAACGGACAAGGTCTTTTTTCAACAATAGATACCGCAGATAAAAATATTATCCGCTTTTGCGAACTAGAGAATTGGGTTGGGCACGCACTTATCATAGTAGAACAAGATAACGGACAATATGTCTTTAAGCCGTTTGGTCAAGAGTTGCCACTTTCTATCGGGGACGATAAATTTATCTATGCCCGTGGCGAAAGAGAACAACTATTTACTATAAATTTTTTAGACAATACGCATGTTACTATCCAAACTTTGTCTGGCTTAAGCTTATGTCTTGATGAGCAAAATCGCTTGGTAGCACGTGCAAATGCATCTCCAGCAAAGTTGGAAATAGTAAAGTTTGATGACCTACAAGCCAACTTACAAGGAATGCATGATTGCTGCGGGCTAGGACATACCCATGAAGCCACAATCACGCTAGATGAAAAAGACAACTTAGAAGAACAACGCCTACAGTGGAATGACCCAGGTCATCAAGCTATCGTGTTATGGGCTAAGGATATTATTCAGGCACACAAAGAGAAAATTCCTAGTGCGCTGGAATTGTGTAAATATTTAGATGACACCGATTTTTGGAAAGGTGTGGCTACTGGTTTAAAGGATGCTGACAACATAATCAAAATACAGTATGTCGGATTCATATACTCCTCACACTTTTATGACCCAAACACAGGTCGCAATTATTTAGGGTTAAGTTACAATACAGCATTAACGGAAGCTGACAGACGCTTTTGCGAGGCAGCGACTTTAGCACTTTCAGGCGCAAAAAAAAGCGATGTCGGATATACGCTGGGTTTAGCATTGCATTATATGACCGACCTAACCCAACCAATGCACGCCGCCAACTTTATCAATTATCAAACAGGTCCTTACGACAACCGGCACTCGCAATTTGAAGGCTATCTCGATACCTTAGTAAATACAAATCAGTACAAAATTAATCCAGCAGATGTGAATCCTGATATCGAGTTTGCAGTAGAAAAATTAGGGGAAAGCGCTGCTGATTTAGTGAAAAAGCTAGCCCTTTATTCCAATGATGTTTTCCATACAAAACTGAAGCCAATATTAAATGCAATCCCTGTTACCTGGACACCCAGCGGAAAGACGGGTATTTCGTGGCCAGTATATGGCGACTCAAATTGGACAGAAAAGACCAAAACTTTTCTACCAGAAGTCATCAAAAATGCTCAAATCGCTACAGCGCGTTTTCTTGTCCGCTGGGGGCAATCCATTGATACTATAGATTTAACAGTATTTACAGCAGCAGGCATGAAAACCGGCGATAAGGGAGTCTGGACGTTTTCAGCCAATGGTGCAGATGGCACTTGGCGGCGAGGAAATTATAATGGTAAATCGGCTACTGTCACTACTTTTAACAAAGCCAAGCTGCGGATCGAGGGAGAATTTAGCTCGTTTTGGTGGGGAGGAGGCGAAGTTATTCCCTTTATATTTGAGGTATTGTTTGACACTGAAACAAACAAGTGGAAGCTATATGTTAAAGATGGCACAAAAGAGGCTAAATATGATCTAAAGCCACCGCGAGTGTATGATGGTAAGCTCAATTTTGAACGTGTAATGCCATTAAATGTTGTCACCGAGCAAGCCTTGATTATTC
>JANNFJ010001125.1:0-3466 GCA_031379725.1 Calothrix sp. OTE_75_metabat_31 | reverse complement strand
ATTGAAAAATTGCTGCACCCCAGGTTAAGCCTGCACCAAATCCGGAGGTAGCAATAGTATCATTGGGCTTGATTTTACACTCACGGACGGCTTCATCAAGGGCAAGGGGAATTGAGGCAGCCGAAGTGTTGCCGTAATGGGCAAGATTGCTGATAACTTTATGTTGTGGTACTTTTAAGCGTTGAGCTACAGCATCAAGAATCCGTTGGTTAGCTTGGTGTAGAACCAACCAATCGATATCATCGATACTGAGGTTTGCGTGAAATAATGCTTTATCTATAACTTCGGGGACTTTCTGCACGGCAAAGCGATAAACTTCTTTGCCGTTCATAGTAATAGGTTGATATGTACCTTGACTAACATTTACTCCTGTGGCTAATTCTTGGCTTTGAGCTTTGTAACCAAGATTGAGATAGTGGTTTTGAGTGCCATCGCTTTTAAGTTCAAATCCAAGTAAGCGATCGCTTGAATTTGCCTGCATGACGATTGCCCCTGCACCATCGCCGAAAAGTACGCAAGTTGTGCGGTCTTGCCAATCTACCCAACGAGAGAGAATATCGGCCCCAATCACAAGCACGTTTTGAAAAACTCCCGTGCGAATGTATTGGGCAGCTGTCACCATTCCAAATACAAAGCCTGAACAAGCTGCGGTTAAGTCAAAAGCAACGGCACGGTTTGCACCTAATTGGGCTTGAACTTGACAAGCATTGCCAAATAAATCATCGGGTGTGGAAGTCGTTAGTAAAATTAAATCTAAATCTTGGGCCGTAATTCCAGCCATTTCTAAAGCATGACAACTGGCAGAAACAGCCAGATGACTTAATGACTCTTCGGCATTAGCAACTCTTCGTGTTTTAATACCTGTCCTTGTCGTTATCCACTCGTCGGATGTATCAACAATTGCGGCTAATTCTTCATTTTTTATGCACGTAGATGGAACCGCCGAACCACTGCCTGTAATTGCTATTCCTGTATTCTGCACTCCTACCCTCCCACGAATGAAAGTCATTGGTCATTAGTCATTGGTCATTGGTCATTAGTCATTGGTCATTGGTCATTGGTCATTAGTTATTAGTCATTGGTTACTAGTAACAAGAGCAACAAATAACATTGAACAAATGACAAAGGACATTGAACAAACAACAATGACCTCTGACTTTTGACTAACTACTCTCGTGCTGTAGGCTTTGATATTGGGACTGAATTCTTTGTAACACTTGGTTATCGACTGCTTCTTTTGCCATCCGAATTGCATTAAAAATCGAAGGCGCTTGGGAACTACCGTGACCAATGATACAAATTCCATCCACACCCAAAAGCAAAGCCCCGCCATGTTCCGCGTGGTCCATGCGCTGCTTGATTCGTCTGAGGTTTGGTTTCAATATTGCCGTACCAATTTGGCCTCGCAAACCTTGGGGTAATTCTTCGCGGACAATTTGTAACATAACTTCGCCGACGGCTTCAGCAAATTTGAGTAAAACATTACCCATAAAACCATCGCACACAATTACATCAAAATCACCCGAAAGTACATCACGCCCTTCGGCATTGCCACCGAAGGCAATATGTTTATTTTCGCGTAATAGTTGGTTAGCGCGAACAGATGCATCGTTGCCTTTGCAGTCTTCTTCGCCGATATTTAGCAAACCAACTTTCGGTGCATCTACACCCAGTACAAACTGGCTATAAACTGACCCCATCACAGCAAACTGTTCGAGAAATTTTGGACGGCAATCGACATTTGCACCAACATCAAGTATTAAAACTTGCTTGCTGGCAACAATTGTTGGAAACACCGCACCAATTGCCGGACGGTCGATTCCTTTGAGTCGCCCTAATCGCAATAACGCCGAGGCCATTGCCGCACCAGAGTGACCGGCGGAAATTACCGCATCTGCCCGTCCGTTCTTTACCAAATCCATCGAAACATTGATAGAAGCCTTCGGTTTGCGTCGGATGGCGCTTAAAGGCTCCTCTTCCATTGCGATCGCACCCTCGGAAGGTACAATCTCAACCTGTGCCATATTGGTTTTTGGCGGCAGGACTGCTTCGATTTGTTGGGGATCGCCTACCAACAATATTTCAACACCTAGTTCTTCGCGTGCCCGCAGTGCGCCAGCCACGATTTCACTCGGTGCCCGATCCCCCCCCATTGCGTCAATTGCAATCCTTACGCAAGTCTCACCCATTGCTCGCCCGCTTTTAGAAACCTTACAAATTTTACCAGATGCTTTTACTCCAAAAAGTAAGCATCTATTTCCCACTTCGTCCGTAACTACGTTAACAATTATTGACAATTCAAACAAGGGGCAGGGGAAAAGGAGTACGCAGTAGGCGGTAGGGAGTAAAGAAATATTTTGTATTATGTTTCGATGTTTAATATTTGAGTCAGACTACAAATTCTCAATGCATACTTCTACCAAAAAATAAACTAATTTTCCCGATCGGGTCAAAAAACCTTTGGATATTGTAGACAACTCACCTCACCCAGATGTAGATTGCAAAATTCATCCTTGAAGTCTAAGGGGCTGTAAAAATAAAAATATTTCTCAAATGCCTATAGCTCGAAAAATTATACAGTGCAACGAAGCATTTTTTATTGTACTTTTTTAATTTTACGTAGGTATTGTTGTGTAGTGATGCACAGGGAAAATGGCTGAGTATAAACATTTTAGTGGTTACAAGTATTACGAGTATTCATAGCGTTGAACCTCAAGAATCATCAAGTGCGCTCAATAAAAGTTTGACAAATGCTAAACAAATGGTTAAAAACTATTGAAATTGCCTTAATTATTTGTGTCAAAACCCACTTCCGAAACTTGAAAACACCAAGTACTATGATTATTCAATCTTGATAATTACGCATCGCGCTGTAAATTAGGACACGAAAAAATATCACATCCCTATCGAGGAATCAAGAATGTTGGAAATATTTGGTTCGGGTTTGTTCTCACTCTGGCTAGAAATGGCTGGGGTACAAGTCAAACCTATGGATGCCCTAGAAGCATTGGCTTGGCAAAGTAGCCCTGGTTTGGTACTTGCCCCCGATCCAAATCCAACTGGGGCAACAACGGTTGCACAATATCTCAAAGGACTGGCAACCGCGAAATTAGTCGCGGGAAATATGGAACAAAGTCAAGGGATTTGGATGCAGTCGGGGCCAATTCTCATGGCAAACCACGAAGGTACAATACCCCTTCCAGCAGCTTCGTTAACAAAGATTGCGACTTCGCTGGCATCATTAAGCATTTTGGGACCCGACCATCATTTTGAGACTTTGGTCAGCGCTACCGGACCAATCCAAAATGGAGTTTTAGAAGGGGATTTGTTGATTACTGGGGGTGGAGACCCGTTATTTGTGATCGAAGAAGCGATCGCACTCGGCAACACCCTGAATCAAATGGGGATTAAGCAAGTCAAGGGTAATTTAATCATCACTGGTAATTTTGCGATGAATTTCCAGCGT
>JANNFJ010001105.1:0-6309 GCA_031379725.1 Calothrix sp. OTE_75_metabat_31 | reverse complement strand
AAGTTCATCGATTTACGAATACTTTGTTCGTTATTTAGCGGCAGCAACAGGAGTTGCCCCCGACGAAGAATTTCGCATCATTATTATCCCTCCACCGCAAATGGTGGTAAATATGCGAATTAACTCAACGCAAGGTTATATGGTGGCAGAACCTTGGAATACGCGGGCTATTTCTGGTAATGAAGGAATTGGTTTTACTTTTGCCCAAGGACGGGAAATTTGGGAGGGACATCCCGATCGGTTGTTAGCAGTAATGGAGTCGTTTATTAAGGAAAATCCGAAAACCTATCGGTCATTGGTTAAAGCCATGATTGAAGCTTGTCGGTATTGTAGCGATTCTCGAAATCGTGAAGAAGTTGCTAAAATTATTTCTAATCGTTCGTTTACAGGTGCGAAGCCAAAGCTGACTCGTCCGGGGATTGTTGGAGAGTATAACTATGGAGGTTTTGATGGCAAAAATCGAACTGTATCATCACCTGACACAACTATATTTTTTGATTATCCAACCCATTTGGCTGGGGTTGAAAATGACCATTCCACATTTCTTTGGCAATCTGAAAGTATGTGGTTAATGACCCAAGCAACAAGATGGGGACAAAACAAAGAATTTCCCAAAAAAGCCGAAGAATTGGCTTCTACTGCTTGGCGAACTGACCTTTATCGTGAAATTGCCCTTGAGATGGGTATTAAGTGTCCAAAAGAGAATTATAAAATTGAACCAGCAGAGAGATTTATTGACAAAAAAGCCTTTGACCCTAGCGACCCGGTGGGCTATCTCAATAGTTTTGAGATTCGGGCAAACCGTCCTCAATCGTTTTTTATGTCTAATTCTCGTTACTAATGTTTCATGTCGTTAATTTTGACAAGTCGTGAGGGTTAGAATCCGGATTTCTTGAAGAAACCCGGATTCTTGAAACCTTAGACAAATCTCAAATAAACTTATAGGGAGAAATTTAAAAATGAAATCAACCGTTCACCCGAATAATTCCCAGGAACATAATTTGAATAGTCCAGGATTTTTGGAGGTTAGTAATTTATATAAGTCGTATCCTAAAAATGATGGTGGAGAATTTGTTGTATTAGATAACATCAACCTGACAATTGCAGAAAACGAGTATATTTCAGTGATTGGACATTCGGGTTGTGGAAAATCTACACTTTTAAAAATAGTGGCTGGATTAGAAAAAGCTACTTCCGGTTTGGTGCGACTCAATGGTAAAGAGATTCGTAAACCAGGTGCTGAAAGAATGATGGTGTTTCAACAGTATTCATTACTGCCTTGGTTAACAGTACGAGAAAATATTCGTTTGGCAGTGGACGAAGTATTAAAAGATGCCAATCGTGCCGAAAAAATAAGTATTGTCAACGAGCATTTAACAATGGTAAATTTGACTTCCGCTGCTGAGAAATATCCCGATGAAATATCGGGAGGAATGAAGCAGCGGGTAGGGATTGCCCGTGCTTTAGCAACTCGTCCAAAAATGCTATTGATGGATGAGCCATTTGGTGCATTGGATGCATTGACTCGTGGTAAATTGCAGAAACAAGTATTGGAAATTTGGGAAAATCATCGACAAGCAGTGATGATGATTACTCACGATGTTGACGAAGCTATTTATATGTCGGGTCGCATCGTGTTGATGACTAACGGTCCAGCTGCGACCATCGGCGAAATTCTTGAAGTCCCATTCTCGTACCCACGCGATCGCGCTGCAATGCGAAACTCTAAAGAGTATTATGAACTCCGCAACTACGCACTAAATTTTCTTGAACAAAACTTCACTCAAGATGATTAAATTAAGTTAATTGCAGCAATAAACAAATTCCGTCGAGTTGGAGTTTTTTCGATAGTGTCATTTCTTTGTTCCTCAACTCTTGGTACAATTTAAAGCAGCCGACAAATAATGACCATGCTACAAATTCGTGGGTTAGTCAAAGCTGCACAAAAAGCGCAGGAACAACTTCTTGTTGGTATTGCAACTGCGGACTTACCAGCATTTCGCAAATTTATCCTCAGTTCAGTGGAGACTGTGGAACGTTTGTGTTTTGATGCAAAAGTGACACCGCATCAATTACCAGTGCGATCGCGTCAAGCTTATTATTTCCTTAAGGGTATTGATTTACATCATTTACCTTGTTCTGGTAGTCATTCATTAAATGCAACTGCACAAACTATAGGTATCAGAAATATCAAAACCCAGCAAAGGGCTATTTTATGGAGAATTTCGCAGTTAGCCGCGAATTGTATTCTTGACTTAGCTGGAACTCCTGAATTAGTTAAAACTATTAACCAAGTTGTGACAGCAATCGAGAAAATATGCGCTTTGCAACAAGCAACACCTGCAAAATTAACTAGTAATTCTCGGCAAATTTATGCTTGGATGAAGTTTTTGACAGTGGAAGATAATTTGACGTTGCATATTAAAACGACTCACCAGATTAAATCTATTGCCAAAATATTCTGTTATAAGTACGGTCATGAATCGGTTAATTTTACTGCCGAATTAACAAATTTAGCAGGTTTATATCGAAGTCGCTGGGTTGGAAATGATATTAATCTTGTTGTCAGTGAAGGATTTATTAATGCTGATGACGAGGTTTTGAATGCACTCGTACAAATTTCACTGTTAGGTAAAAGTCCAGAGGCAACACTAGCAATTCGAGAATTTGCAAGTTTAGATGAATATAGCGATGTTTTATTAGAACTCGATTTAATTACCGAAACAATTACCGAAAATGGCAGAGGCAAATATTACAACCTCGAAAAATTATTCAATAAAATAAACTGTGAATATTTTGCCGCAAAGTTAAAAAAACCACGTTTGACGTGGAATAAAATTCCCACTTACCGTAAATTTGGACATTACGAACCCGCTAGAGACCGGATTGTTATTAGTTTGACGTTAGACGAAGTATTGATTCCTGAGTTTGTCGTCGAGTTTGTGTTGTATCACGAATTATTACACAAATATCATGGTGAAAAATGGGTGAATGGCAGACGTATGGTACATACACCCGAATTTCGCCGCGATGAGAGTAATTTTAAATTATATGATGAAGCTGAGGCTTGGTTATGTAAATTGGCATCACGTTAATTGTCAGTGGTCAGTGGTCAGTGGTTACCCGGATTTCTCACAAGTGAGAAAAAAACACTTGGATTAGTCAGGTTTAAGATGATTTAATTAATACATTTAGGTTTTTAGGAGTCTTCTTCTGGTGGATGTAAACCAGCCTGAACCCAAAAACCTCGCGCACTTTGAATGGAATCTCCCTGTGGATAACGTTCATCGTTCATGTCAAGACGTTTGCAAGTAGCTCTACCTGCCGGAGTTATACCGATTATTTGCCTTCCATCTACCGACCACAAAAAATGTTCCGACCAAATTTGTTGGCGAGGATTGAACAAAGGTACTATTGTTTTTGTTGTTTCATCAAATCCTGCAACAAAATTGTAGCGGCGTTCGTTACAACGACGACAAGCTAGCGCCAAATTGTCAATATCATCATTACCACCGATTGATTTGGGTATAAAATGGTCTACTGTAAACCTTGTCGTGGAAATACGTTTGGGGGAGTGGCAATACTCACACAAATAATTTGCCCGTCTTCGCACGGTTTCTTTGGTTGCGTCGTCGATAGTTATTTTTGAGCTATTATCATCGCGTTTATATGGGTAAAAATTCGGTCTAGCTCTCCAATTTCTTCAAGTTCTATAATTTCTTCTAGTGTTAATAAGTCGGCTTTTTTGCGTTCTAATAAGTCTTCCATCCGTGCTTGCAGTTCGTCATTAAATTTAAACAAATTCAGATTTTCCAGCTTTTCGACTCGGATATTGGAAAGCAAGGAAGAAGGTCTAGCAATTACAGTCGTCATGGGAAAGTGCGATGCAATTATATTGTGTGATTCTATTGTACTAACTCTAACCGAAGTAGACTTGTGTTTGTTACCTTGTTGCCCTAGAGCAAACTCATCTTGTTACATTCAAGCGCGATCGGGGAATCATGAAAATATGAAAAATTAATTCGGTAGTTATAGGGGTATGAGTAGCATTCGCGCAAAAAATCGGGTTAAGAGATATTACATTAGTAATACAAGCATTTTTAGAAGCTTAAACCCTTATTTTATCCTTGAGTAATGACTCGATGATCAGCAGAGCTTCAATGACCTTCGTTATTGGGAAAGCCCTTAGCGAATAAGGTTTTTAAGCTTAACCCGGTTTTCTGTTCTGATGATACTCATACTAGGCTGTTGACTTTGTGGGTTTTTAGGGGTTTTTTGGAAAAATTATTGGTGTTCTTTTTTGTTTGTGGGAAAACGTCTGTTCCAGCCGTTTTCCCGCAAAAATAGTCAACACATTTTCTGCATGAACTCTTATGGGCTAAAGGGTACAAAGTTAACAGCCTATACTCATACCCCTTATAAGGTGGTTCCAGAGTTCGGTTACACAAATAAATGGGAAATACTTCGATAAACATCGGGACTACAGAGGGGAGGAATTAGTAATTTCAAGTAAGCTATCCGGATTCTCTAAAAACATTGATGCTGCTCCTAGAGTCGAATGTATTTCTGCGACCAATAACGATGGAGAAGCGGTTTCTAGTGGTAAAGCTTGGCTAAAAATGAAGGGGGTTAATGATAAGGAACCCGTAGAGGTTAGTTTGTATAACTATCCAAAAAGTAAAAAGTTTTAGCTAGAGATTAAACTAGGAATGCATAAGTATTTAAATGTTGCATATAATACTCTTAATTAGAGATTAATTTCAAGACGTTTATGTAACAGCAATATCTAGATTTTAAAAGCTAATTTATTTGATAGTGTATATAAATGTACGGGTGAATAGAAGCAGTATTCACCCGTACAAATAATTTATAGTCACTGAAACAAATTATGGCACAGGATTCTGAATCAGGATATGTCTGTTGTTTGCATGTTAATAGAACTAACATTTATAAATTTAGCTACACTAGACAAGACCCCGAAAGAAGAATTCAGCAGGTTAAGCGTGAGCATAAAGATTTAAGTATAGGAAAATATTATTGTATTCAAGTTTCAAATATAAAGAATGCGGAAAATTATTTTAGTTCAAAATTAAAACCAAAAGAATATAAAGGAAAAGGATACGGAGGGCGTGAAAATTTTTACCAATTCCCAGAGGGGATGAGTACTCAAGACGTTTTTGATTTGATAAATAAACATACTTCTACAAAAACGGGTGAAAATTCTACGTCTAATAATCCTGAGTCCGGGGGGTGGGGAATTTTAATTTTGATTTTTATTGTTATATCGATTTTTTCAGCACTACATTCCGATGATGAACATCAAAAATGCGTGAACAATGGAGGAGGTAATGCATGTGAAAATATCAAAAAATAATAACTGTGTCTCAGAGGATTGTAAAAGCTTTCTAAAAACGTATTTTCACCGATTTAATTTAATTTTAATGTACAACCTGTAAAGCTTAGACTCCTCCCGGTTCTGGTAAAACTTCCCTTTCTCCAGAACGAATCGCACTTGGTCGTATCTCGGCTCAATGCCTAAACAGAAATTGTGGATGAATGCACTGACATTGTTCATCCTCTAATTGCTTTTTTCAAGAAAAACTTATAGGCTTAATCTTAAATAAAATCGGCAATCAAAACCTTTGTTCAAAAAGATATAACCCACTTTTGATTTGCAGTTAATGTGATTTCAAAATCGCCTTGTTTGCCGCTCGTTACAGATAATTAGCAAAAAGTATAATTAGATCAAGTTAGTAAAGTTTCGTTTTTTTATGTTATATACTTTACTTGCTAAACTGCTTGATAATTATCTACTATTAAATTTGAAAATAATTTTGGTTTAAAATTAATGAATAACTCTACTAATAACGATTCAGATTTTAATGCATGGCTCAATAATCTTATTAATAAATTAAACTCAATACCTCGTGATTTAAGAACACCCGACTATAATGATATTAAACACGTAAAACCTAAAGACAGAAAAAAAATTAAAGAAATATATAACACACCTCCAGACCTGACGCTGCTTTCTCTTTTTCAATCAGAAGAGATAAGATTGGAGACTGTTCGCTCTAGAGTTGTAGATATTTTAGTTAAAGCTAATAAGCCTACACGAGAGCAATTAGAACACGAGGAGCTTATGAACCATTATATGACCAGTAAAAGCTATAGAGACTTTTAGAAGCTTCTCCATTGTTCAAAAATGATACAAAATCAATACCCTAGCCTTAGACCAAAGCTTCGCTATATATAACTATGTTTGTATAATTTTAACCTTGCGTAAACATCCTTATTTATGTATTACTT
>JANNFJ010001101.1:0-3606 GCA_031379725.1 Calothrix sp. OTE_75_metabat_31 | reverse complement strand
GTAGAACAGTGGTTCGCTCGAATTAGGGCAGAGGCTCCAGATGTTGAAAAAATGACCCAACTTTCGTTAGAACACCCTGTCCACAGCGTCGTGATGTCGAGTCCGCAGCGTGAGTTGATGATTACAATGATGAAGCACTTTTTGCAGCGATCGCTTGAGTGGAAAACTTTCGAGATGCGTTGGGCACAACCTCCAACAATCGAGCGTTTGGATGAAATTCAAACGAAAACCCTGTTTATCATTGGCACTCAGGATATGCCTGATAATTTACATACAGCTAAGTTGTTTGAGCAGGTTCCTGACATTCGCTTTGCCTGGATCGACGGTGCAGACCATACACCGACGCTAACACATCCAGAGAGAGTATCTAGCTTGATTATCGAATTCCTAAACGAGTAATAAGAATGCCGCGTACCCCAGCCGAAAACGATCGCATTCGTCGCACCACGAGCGAACACATTCTCAAAACGGCATTGAATTTATTTTGCTCCAAGGGCTATTATTCTACCTCGATCGAAGAGATTGCCAAGCAGGCGGAAATGTCCAAAGGGCTGTTATATCACTATTTCAAAGGCAAAGAGGAAGTGCTAGCAGCGCTCGTAGATATTCGCATTAATGATGTGTTAATGGTAATGAATGCCGCCAAAACAGAACCAACACCTGCGGCACAAATACGGTACATTGCAGAAGGTGCGCTGGATGATGTGCGGCAGAAACCAGACATATTTCGGTTTTACCTCAACCTGTTTAGCCAACCGAAGCTCGATCCGAACATAGCGAAATATAGCCAAAAATTAATGGATGAACAAGCCAAACAGTTTGAAGTGCAGACGGAAATGTTTGAAAAACTAGGGGTGGAAAATCCTCGGCAGCGATCGCTCTATTTTTCTGCGACGTTGCAGGGCATCATGCTGATGTTTTCCACCTATCCTCATTTTCCCCTAGATGCGGTGAAGGCACAGGTGATTGGAGAGTTTTGTGGGAGGCAGAATTAGAAATTTGAACGACACCTATTTGTGATCAGCTTCGCTGCATTGGAGGCGATCGCAGTTTATAGTTCATTTTCGTTCTGTTTCCAGTTATACTCGGTTGTTTCCGAAGCTGGAAATAAGAATTCAATCCGCAGTTCCTCAAGGGTGATATCATAGGGAGTGCCCAAGGTGGCAATCGTTGAAAAAAACTGTAATTCCAAATCATTTTTCTTTATGTGAAGGCTCAACAGTAAAGCATTGTGTGCAGTTTGATTTGTGGGATGGAAAATTTCAGGAATCCCCGGACAGCTAATCAGTTCGTTGAGTAACGTGATGGATTGCTCGTTTTCTCTTTCTACCAATATTTCTCGATGCAGTCGTTGCAGCAAATGGTTGGCAAATTCTTCCCAATTTACAATAAACGGACGCAATCCCTGAGAATGGAAGGCAACACGCATTAAATTAATTTTTCCATCCACGTAAAAGGTTGTTTGCAGCTTGTCTATATCGATAAAAGTGTTTAGCAGTCGGGTAGCTGCGTTGTTAGTCAGGATTAGATTCCAGTAGCGATCAACCACAAACGCTGGGTATGGCTCCTGTTTTTGCAACATAAAATCGAGTGCTTTACGAAGCGAGGTCATTTCCGGAGCAGATAGATCGGTTTGTGTGTGAATAGGTGCAAATCCTGCCACCGTCAGCATCAAATTTTGCTGCCTCAAAGGAATTTCCAGCACGGCAGCCAATTGGAGAACCATCTCCCGACTGGGTTTGGCTCGTCCCGATTCCAAAAAACTGATATGCCGTTGAGAAACTTGACTTGTGACAGCTAAATCTAACTGACTAAATCCCCGTTGGTTGCGCCATAGTTTGAGGAGTGTTCCGAAGGATTGAGTCAGGTTGGAATTAGAAACTGTTAAAGGCTGTTTCATAATGAAAATTATTTACATTGATAGTTTTGATTACCTGGCAGGTAATTGTTTTTATTATCTCCTTTTGACACGATAGTGTTATACCAACTTTAGAAGTAAAAAATCATGCAGATGTCAACTAATGCCTCGGCAAAAAATTCACTTAACTCCATAAAAGCCCTTTATTTACTGTTCGCATTTGTGGGTACTATTACACCTTGGTTTTGGTTGCTTCAAGACCCAACCGTCCTAGTATCTCCAACTTTATTTTTGCAACGAGCGTTTGAGAATAATATTGCTGCCGATCTAACAAGCGATTTAGTGATTAGTGCAATCGCATTTTCTTATTTTGCATCGATTGAACTGAAACGTTTGGGTGCTTCTCGCTTGTGGGCGATCGCCTATATCGGTTTAACCCTTGGGGTGGGACTTTCTTGCGCTCTACCTTGCTTTTTGTATCATCGAGAACAAATTCTTGAACAAAATGCATCGAGATAGTCAACAATATCAACATCACTGATGAAAATAATTAGTGGACTGTGTCATTAATTTTGATAGGTTCGTAGCATAGGCATCTCGCCTGTGCAGTCAGGTCAGGCGAGACGCCGCGAGCCGACGGACGATAATATATACCATGAAAATTAATGATACGAACCACTAAGAATATAGTAGTTCCCAACCAGGTGAGGCACATATGTAGGGGCGCAAGGCATTAGACCCTTGTCTTGGTGTAAAATTGCCATACCTGAGTGGGTTGAAAAACGCTATATGCATCTGTGCAAGGTTTTCAACGCCCACCCCACCTAAAATTAACTACTAGTTAATTGTGTCCAGTACCGTTCATAAACTTCTTCGACTTCTCCCAATGGAGTTATACGTTCGCATTTGGCAATTAAAGATTCCGGAGGAAACAAACTTGTATTATTTTTAATTGTTTCCGGTAATTGGTCAAAGGCAGCACGGTTTGGAGTTGCCAGACTTTGATGTTTAGTTAATCGTGCTGAAACTTCGGATTGCAGTAAATAATTAATCCAAGCATATGCTCCGTCGGGATTAGGTGCGGATTTGGGAATTACAATTGTATCAGTCCATAATGAAGTTCCACTTTGAGGAATTACATATTTGAACTTGGGATTTTCTTTGGTAATTTTAATCGCGTCACCAGAATAACACATTGCTAATAGCAAATCACCTGCTAAAATTTGGTTACGCCATGCATCGGTATCAAAAGCTGAAATTGCGGGTTTAAGTTCTTGAAGTTTCTCGTAAGCTTGTTTGATTTCGCTTTCATTTTTAGAATTATAAGAATATCCCAACATCCGTAAAACACCTCCCATGACTTCCCGAACATCATTAATCAAAGTCATGCGTTTACTGAGTTTGTCGCGGTTCTTCCAGAGATATTCCCAGTCATCGGGGGGTGTTGTCAGAACTTCAGAATTGTAGATAAAACCAGTTGTACCCCAGGTAAAAGGGATGCTGTAGCAGTTGTTAGGGTCATATGGGGGATTTTGGAATTGGGGAAATAAGTTATCGATGCCAACTAAGCTAGAGCGTTTTATTTCGCTTAACAAACCTAACTTCAGCATCTTCTGCACCATATAATCTGATGGATAAATAATGCTGTATGCACCACCCCCTCCAGCTTGTACTTTTGCTAGCATCGTATCGTTAGATTCGTATAAATCTGCCAGCAATTTAATCCCAGTTTGTTCCGTAAAAGTTTT
>JANNFJ010001044.1:0-5347 GCA_031379725.1 Calothrix sp. OTE_75_metabat_31 | reverse complement strand
AAAAACTTATTGCAAGATATTTTTACTATCACAGGGAATAGCTAAAGCTACATGCGGATAAATTGATACTCTAAATTGTACTTAGGGATTTCCAAATAAAAAAATATCCAAAATTTCCTTGTGGGTAGCCGGCTCCGTTTGCCCCTACACCTGGAACGGGCAAGGATGCCCATTCCACTTTGAAGTGGAGAATTTAATTTTTAGTAGTCCGTTATTGAAAATATTTATCATATTGTCTTGGCGGAAGCAAGCTTTTTCACAATTTAAGTTTATCTATCTCCCACTGCAATCTTTTGCATATAGGTATACAAGTGTTTACGTACCTATCCAAAGTCGTAAATTTACTATTTAAATTCTTAATTAACTTTGATTGTTTTAATATGTAATGCTTATGCTTAGGGGGTTGCTTATTCAAGTAAATTGCATTAAGTGTATATAATAGTTGAAATAAATTATCATTTAGAAGTTGCAAGGCTATTAAGTCAACGTAGCTTCAATCCTTAGCTTTGGAAATTATCGAATGCCAGCGTACTCCCGTGTTCTTGCTTCCTTGTTTCCTTTTAAGATTTTTCAACTTTAGATAATCGTACTTTTGTGCATCAGGGTTTTGAAAGTGCAATGATCCAGATTGTTAGTGATTTAGAAATGGATGTTCGCCAATATTCTACAGTTATTGAAATACTGCGTTATCAAAGTGCTATACAGCCTGATGCAGAAGCGTTTACCTTTTTGGTGGATGGGGAGAATCAAGCGGTAACATGGACTTATCGAGAATTGGATTGGCGAGCCTGTGCGATCGCGGCTCAACTTCAGGCTTTGGGTTTAAGTGGGGAACGTGCTTTGCTTCTTTACCCACCAGGATTAGATTACTTAGCGGCTTTTTTCGGGTGTTTGTACGCAGGAGTGATAGCAGTACCAGCCTACCCACCGCGAAATCAACGCAACACACCTAGGATTTTGTCGATATTGACAGATGCACAGGCTGCTATTGTTTTGACTACATCTACAGCTTTAACTCAGATACAATCTCTATTGGGGACTTTTGATAACACAACTTCTCTGAAGTGGCTTACGACTGATAATCTTACACTCAACGTTGCTTGTTCATGGCAAGAGCCAATTATTAATCAAGACACCCTTGCATTTTTGCAATATACTTCTGGTTCAACGGGCACACCCAAAGGTGTGATGCTGACTCACGGCAATTTGCTCCATAACGCTACTGCTACTTACTTATATATGGAGCATTCACCTAGTAGCAAATTTGTGACTTGGCTGCCGATTTACCATGATATGGGATTGATTGGTGGGGTACTTCAACCTTTGTACGGTGGGTTTCCCTGTATCATGATGCCGCCTGCACTGTTTCTACAACGTCCGTATCTTTGGTTGCAAGCAATTTCTAGATATGGCGGAACTACTAGCGGCGCCCCTAATTTTGCCTATGAGTTATGTACTCAGAAAATTACTTCCGAACAGCGCTCAAAGCTAGATTTGAGTAGTTGGAGTGTGGCTTTTAACGGTGCGGAACCAATTCGCCATCAATCTCTAGAACTTTTTGCTCAAATTTTTGGCGAATGCGGTTTTCGGAAAGAAGCTTTTTATCCCTGCTATGGGATGGCAGAAACAACTTTGATGGTATCTGGTAGTGTCAAGAATGCCTTACCGAAGGTGAAAACTGTTGAGAAAAGCTCGTTAGAAAGTAACCAAGTAGTTGATGTAATTTCTGGTGAAGAGGATTCTCAGTGTTTAGTAAGTTGCGGTCGTAGTCTACCACAGCAGGAATTAGCTATCGTCAATCCAGAAACCTTGACTCGCTGTGCAGCTTCGGAAGTCGGTGAAGTCTGGGTATCTAGTCCCAGTATTGGCAAAGGTTATTGGAATCGTCCGGAGGAAACAAAACAAAATTTCGGCATCTATCTCCAAGATACGGGAAAAGGTTCGTTTCTGCGAACGGGTGATTTGGGTTTTTTGGACGATGGCGAACTGTTTATTACTGGTAGAGTTAAGGATTTAATTATTATTAGGGGACGAAATCTCTATCCTCAAGATATTGAATTGACAAGTGAATGCGCTCATCGGGTACTTCGTAAAGGAAGTAGCGCAGCTTTCGCAATTGAGGTGGATGGAGAGGAAAGGGTTGTCATAGTGCAAGAGGTTGAATTCCGTGCCAAACCAAATATAGAGGAAGTTACTACTGCTATTTGTGCTGCTGTTTCAGAAGCACATGAGCTTCAGGTTTACGGGGTGGTTTTGATTAAAGCTGGCACTATTCCCAAAACCTCTAGTGGGAAAATTCAACGTCGTGCAACCAAAGCGCAATTTTTAGCAGGTAGCTTGGATGTAATTAGTAGCAGTATTTTTGAAGTAGCAGTAGAAGAAGCAAGGAGCCTAACGTGCGAAGAGTTGTTGTCCGTCGATTCACAACTAAGACTGGGAGTAGTTGAATCATATTTGCAAAGTTCAGTAGCATGGGTACTACAAGTTAATATTTCTCAGTTAGACAGTAAACAACCTTTGATTCGTCTTGGCTTAGATTCTTTAAAGGTGTTTGAATTGAAAAATCGAGTTGAGCAAGATTTAAGGGTTGTAGTGCCAGTCGCGGATTTATTTGCAGATGTTAGCATAGCTGAGTTAGCAAAACAAATTTTGGAGCAAATTACTGACTCAGTTCCTATTGCGTCAGCTAATATCTCTAATAATATTTGTGCCATTGAGAGGAAGCATACCTTACATCCCCTTTCTTTTGGTCAACAACGGTTGTGGTTTATGAATCAACTACAACCAGGCAATTCAGCGTACCACATACCTATTGCTATTGAGATAAAGGGAAATCTGGATGTTGCAATATTAGGTAGCTGTATCAATGAAATTGTTAACCGTCACGAAATATTACGAACTAGTTTCGAGATAGTCAACGCTTCACCTGTTCAAAAAATTGCTTCTGCTGTCACTATTGCTCTACCTAAATTAGATTTACGTCATCTGTCTGATAAAGAACAACATACTGAAATACAGAAGTTGTCGCTAGAAGAAGTACAGTTACCCTTTGACTTAGGACAGCCGCCATTATTACGGGTAAAAATATTACATATTGGTACAGATGAGTCAATACTCTTACTGACGTTGCATCATATTATTGCAGATGGTTGGTCAATCAAGATTTTGGTTGGAGAATTATCGGTGCTTTATCAAGCTTTCTCTACTGGAAAACCATCACCACTTCCAGAATTACCAATTCAATATATAGATTTTGCGTCTTGGCAACGAAAAAGCCTACAAAATGAAGTTATAGAAAATCACTTAGCTTATTGGAAACATCAGTTAAGTACGCAACCATCTGTCTTAGAACTACCTACAGACCACCCACGACAACCTGTACAAACTTATCGGGGAGCGCAACAAAAGTTTAGATTAACTAAATCCCTGTCTAATAAAATCAAACAGTTAAGCCAGAAACAAGGCGTCACTTTATTTATGACCTTGTTGGCAGCATTTAATACTTTACTTTACCGCTATACAGGTCAGGATGATATTATTGTCGGTTCACCAATTGCTAATCGCAATAATACGCAAATAGAGAGTTTAATTGGTTGCTTTGTTAATACTTTAGTATTGCGTACCAACTTGGATGGCAATCCCAGTTTTCAAGAGTTAATCGAACGAGTACGCAAGGTAGCAATTGATGCTTATGTTCATCAAGATTTACCCTTTGAGAAACTGGTAGAATTACAACCCAGCCGAGATTTGAGCTATCACCCGTTATTTCAGGTGATGTTTGTTTTGCAGGATTCTCAGCTATCGAATGTTAATCTTCCTTCTTTAAGCTGGAAAACAGTGGAGTTGGATAGCGGTACAGCGAAGTTTGATATTTTCCTATCAATGATAGATAGTGAAGAAGGATTGATGGGAACGTTGGAATACAACAGGGATTTATTCAATCCTGATACTGTTATCAGCATGGTGGAACATTTTCAAACTTTGCTCCAAGCAATAGTTCTACATCCAGATGAGTGTATTTCTCGTTTACCATTATTAACACCAGCGCAACGTCAGACTTTGTTGGTCGAGTGGAATGATACTCAAGTAGATTATCCTCAAAATGTATGCGTCCATAATTTATTTGAGCAGCAGGTAGAGAAAACTCCAGACAACATTGCTCTTATTCTTGACAATCAACAACTAACTTACCGTGAATTAAATCAAGATGCCAATAAACTCGCGCATCACTTGCAACAGCTTGGTGTCAAAGGAAATGTCATGGTTGGTATTTGTATGGAACGCTCAGTTGAGATGGTAGTGGGTATACTAGCCATTATGAAAGCGGGTGGTGCTTATGTTCCCCTAGACCCAAACTATCCAAAAGAGCGTTTAGCTTTTATGTTCGCAGATTCTCAGGTGTCGGTATTGTTGACACAGCGAGATTTAGTAAATCAATTACCACCCCATCAAGCGCAAGCTGTATTTACAGATACCGAAAATAAAGATTTAAGTGCTTTCTGCCAAGAAAACTTAGTCACTGACGTTCAACCAGAAAACTTAGCCTATGTAATTTATACCTCTGGTTCTACGGGAGTACCTAAAGGTGCAATGAATACGCATCAGGGTTTGTGTAACCGCTTGTTGTGGATGCAAGATACTTACCAATTAACTTCATCCGACCGAGTTCTACAGAAAACACCTTTCAGCTTTGATGTTTCTGTCTGGGAATTTTTCTTGCCTTTATTAACAGGTGCAAATTTAGTAGTGGCAAAACCAGGGGGACATAAAGATGCTAAGTATCTTGTGGAACTTATTATTTCTTCAAAGATAACTACGCTTCACTTTGTTCCCTCAATGCTACAAGTATTTTTAGAGGAACCGGGATTAGAAAGGTGTGAAAGTGTCAAAAGAGTAATTTGTAGTGGTGAAGCATTACAGGAAGATTTACAAAAGCGCTTTTTTGAAAAGTTAAAAGCTGAATTACATAATCTGTATGGACCGACGGAAGCATCAATTGACGTTACAGCATGGCAGTGTCAAAAAGATAGTAGTGATAGTGGCAAGATTCCTATCGGTCGTCCCATTGCCAATACTCAGATATATATCTTAGATAAACATTTGCAAATTGTTCCGATTGGGATTCCAGGTGAGTTGTATATTGGTGGTATTGGACTAGCACGTGGTTATTGGAATCGACCTGAATTAACCGAAGCAAAATTTATACCCAGCCCCTTTATAGTAGGAGAAAGACTTTATAAAACAGGAGATTTAGCACGTTTCCGTTCGGATGGAAGTATTGAATTTTTAGGTAGAGTTGATTACCAAGTTAAAATTCGCGGTTTCCGCATCGAAATTGGCGAGATTG
>JANNFJ010001034.1:0-3136 GCA_031379725.1 Calothrix sp. OTE_75_metabat_31 | reverse complement strand
TAAGGCTTTTAGCCCCCCAACTTATCGCTCTTGTTGGGGGGATCTAAAGCAAAACCTACGCAGTATTGCCTTACACCCTAATTCCCCACAGCTTTGCAATAACTACCGAGAGTAGTTAAGCGATCGCATATAGTTTTGTGCCTTGCTTCCATAGTCGAGGTTTGACGGGCACCACCGAGAAACATAATATCGACCTCCAAAAGCCGCAATTGCTTGCTCATCTCGGTTATATACATTTGTTCGGTGTGTTCGATTGACTCTGAGTCATCCAAAGGTACAATCTGGGAGCGAAAAAATTGGTCTAATAACGTAAAATGCTGCCTAATTTCCTGTACATTGAGAAGATTAGCTGCAATATCTAAACGCAATTGCTCCAACTGTGTTGCAAATGTATGATATTTATCCAAATTTAGAGACATTCAAAATTTATTGAGATAGTATTAATGTCAAGAAATATTTCTTATACAATAATATTTTTAACCCTTTTCAGGATCGGATGTTCCAAATCTTTAATTTTGGGACAAGGTTTGCAATTAATCGATTTCTGACATTATGATACTTGACACCCACACCGAATAATCTTTAAGAGCAGGCAATTATATTACAGTCTGTATTGACTGTCAATTTCCCAAAAACAGCATCTATTCGCGGCTATGTCACAACATGGACGCAATTTCACTAATCACTATTAACGTTAACTCTCGACCGTATGACAGGCTTACTACTAAATACTCCAATTGATATCACCCTTCCGGATTGGCTTAAAGATTGTTTAAAGAAGGGGTCTTGTGCCGAAAAATTAGAATTTTCATCTGACGGCAAGTCAAATGATACAGATGTAATTTGTCGGGCATTTCGATTTGCTTATGACTTACATCAGGGTCAACTCCGTAAATCTGGAGAACCATACATATGTCATCCGGTTGCGGTAGCTGGGTTACTACGCGACCTGGGAGGCAGTGCTGCTATGATAGCAGCTGGATTTCTCCATGATGTAGTGGAAGATACAAATGTCACGATTGAAGAAATCGAACAGTTATTTGGTGCCGAAGTTAAGCTTTTAGTTGAGGGTGTTACCAAGCTTTCTAAAATCAACTTTAAAAGTAAAACCGAGGGTCAAGCCGAAAATTTTAGGCGTATGTTTTTGGCAACAGCACAAGATATTCGCGTTATTGTGGTCAAACTCGCTGACCGCTTGCATAACATGCGGACATTAGAATTCATGTCCGAAGACAGTCGTCGGCGCAATGCTCAAGAAACACGAGATATCTTTGCTCCCCTGGCAAATCGCTTGGGTATTTGGCGTTTTAAGTGGGAATTAGAGGATTTAGCGTTTAAATATTTAGAACCAGAATCGTTTCGAGAAATTCAAGACCACGTTGCCGAAAAACGAGCTGCACGGGAAGACCGTTTAAAAAATATTTCCGATTCTCTGCGGACTCGGCTTGTAGAGGCTGGTGTTCAATGTACCGACATTAGCGGCAGACCGAAGCATCTTTACAGCATTTTTCAAAAAATGCAGCGACAGAACAAAGAATTTAACGAAATTTACGATTTAGCTGCAATTAGAATTATTGTTAATACTAACGAAGAATGCTACCGCGCTTTAGCGGTGGTTCATGATGAATTTCGTCCGATCCCCGGACGCTTTAAAGATTACATCGGGCTACCGAAAGCAAATTTATACCAATCGTTGCATACTGGGGTGATGAGTCCTTGGGGTCGTCCTTTGGAGGTGCAAATTCGGACTTTGGGAATGCACCGTATTGCTGAGTATGGCATTGCCGCACATTGGAAGTACAAAGAAACAGGTGGTTCTACTAATACCCAAGTAACGGGTGCCGATGGGAAGTTTACATGGTTGCGGCAACTGTTAGAATGGCAAAGCGACCTCAAAGATGCTCAAGAATATTTAGAAAGCATCAAAGACAATTTATTTGAAGATGATGTTTATGTATTCACTCCCAAAGGCGATTTAGTCGCATTAAATCCCGGTTCGACCACTGTCGATTTTGCTTACCGCATTCATACCGAAGTTGGTAATCATTGTGCGGGAGCTAGAGTTAATGGTAAGATGTCACCTCTGTCAACGCGGCTGCAAAATGGCGATATTGTTGATATTATGACCCAAAAGAACAGCCATCCCAGCTTGGATTGGTTGAACTTTGTCGCCACATCAGCAGCAAAAAATCGGATTAAGCAATGGTATAAGCGATCGCGTCGTGAGGAAAATGTGGCACGGGGACGCGAATTGTTAGAAAAAGAACTCGGTAAAACCGGTTTTGAAAATATTATTAAGTCAGAATCGATGCGCTTGGTCGCAGAACGATGTAACTACCACAGTACAGAAGATTTACTCGCGGCATTAGGTTACGGTGAAGTCACGCTCAATTTAGTCTTGAATCGATGGCGTGAATTAGCAAAATCCCAGGAAACAAACGTGGTTGTACCCTTGATTTCCCCTGTGCCTACGTCTGCACCAAAAACAGCACGTGATGCCGTTCCGACTTCTGGACGCGCTAGCGACTCACCTATAGTGGGGGTGGAAGGAATGGTGTACCATATTGCAGGGTGTTGTACACCGATACCAGGAGAAAGAATTACAGGTGTAGTCACACGCGGTCGCGGCATTACGATTCACCGTCAAGGATGCGGTAATCTCGATCCTGTTGAGTGCGATCGCCTCATTCCTGTAACTTGGAATTATGCACTCAATGAAAACAACCGTCCGCATACATACTTGGTCGGCGTGCAAATAGAAGCACTCGACCGCGTAGGTGTGTTTAAAGATATTCTCTCGCGTCTTAGCGACCAAGGCATTAACGTTCGTCACGCCAGTGTCAAAACTACTACTAATCAGCCTGCTTTGATTGATTTGGGGATCGAAATCCGCGACAAGCCGCAGTTGGAACAAGTGTTTGCTCAAATTAAGAAAATGAGCGATATTTTAAATATTCGGCGCGTCGGACAGGATGAGTAAATTAAGGGACTAAATGCATCCTTAATGGTGGAGGGAGTAAAGCAAAATCGACTTCCTCCCTTGACCTTTACGAAATATCTCTCAATATCATTAAGGTTCACTCGCTTCACGATTTTTTGGGAACAAACTAATTAATGTACGTAAGGCTTGATTAAC
>JANNFJ010001009.1:0-4273 GCA_031379725.1 Calothrix sp. OTE_75_metabat_31 | reverse complement strand
AGAGGTTGTTGACGTGGTTTTTCATACCAACCAGCGTCCGCCTATTTTGCGAGTAGATATCCGCAACCGGCAGGAAGATACTGGCTTAGAGGATTGCGAGCGGATGAGTCGTGCGTTAGAACCAGAGTTAGATGCGTCGTCAATTATTCCAGATGCCTATGTATTGGAGATTTCCAGCCCTGGTATTTCACGGCAGCTAACTACCGACCGGGAATTTATTTCTTTCAAAGGTTTTGCGGTGATTGTCTCGACTGCCCCACCTCACGAAGGACAGCAAGAGTGGATTGGTCAACTAATTCGCCGAGATGACACAAAAATTTACTTGAACCAGAAAGGTCGTATAGTCGAAATTCCTCGTTCCCAAATAACCAGGGTTCAACTGGACGAAAAGCGTTAATTTTACGCTTGCGGTACCGGGGTAAATTATGCGGCAGGACGTTGCGTCTGCCGTTATCCAAGTAAAGTCCTTAAATTTAGGGGCTTGTATCAGCTTTGTTGCTTACTTGATGACGGTTGGCTTTATAGCTAGCTCGCAATTGCCAGTCAATTGTTGCCGCAGCTTTTCGGATTTTTGTTATTTGCCATTGTTGGCGTAGCTTTTGCCATACCCCGGAGTTCGGTCTTGCTACGATACGGGAGTAATTTTACTTTGGGTTGTACCCCCAAGTAAATATGGTGGGCTGTACCTGGGAGGGCACATAGCTGATTACAGCATTTTACAAATCAATAATAAGGAGATTGCTTATGTCAATGATTGAGTTGCAAGGATTAAAAGAATTAATTGAAAGTATTAGCCGCGAGCGGAACTTACCGCGTTTGGCAGTACAGGCAGCAATTCGTGAAGCGTTGCTTAAAGGTTACGAACGTTACCGTCGCGCCCAAAATTTAGAACGCAAACAATTTGACGAAGATTATTTTGATAACTTTGATGTCCAACTTGATATCGAAGACCAAGGCTTTCGAGTTGTGGCAACTAAAACGATTGTTGAAGAAGTCCTCAACAACGACCATGAAATTTCTCTCGTCCAAGTCAAGGACATGGGTGGTGAGGGTGCAGAATTAGGGCAAGAAGTCGTACTCGATGTCACCCCAGACAAAAAAGAAGAATTTGGACGCATGGCAGCGATGCAAACCAAGCAAGTCTTGGCGCAAAAGCTTCGGGATCAACAACGGCAAATGGTCCAAGAAGAGTTCCAAGATTTGGAAAGCACAGTTTTGCAAGCACGGGTGCTGCGGTTTGAACGGCAGTCGGTGATTTTGGCAGTATTTAGCAGCTTTGGTCAGCCGGAAGTCGAAGCAGAATTGCCAAAGCGCGAGCAGTTACCGAATGATAATTATCGGGCAAATGCTACATTTAAAGTCTATCTCAAGAAAGTTTCCCAAGGGCAGCAAAGGGGAGCGCAATTGCTTGTTTCCCGTGCTGATGCAGGCTTAGTTGTCTATTTGTTTGCCAACGAAGTACCAGAAATTGAAGATGAAGTGGTACGGATTGTTGCCGTAGCGAGGGAGGCAAATCCCCCATCGCGGTATGTTGGTCCGAGAACTAAAATAGCAGTTGATACTCTGGATCGAGATGTAGACCCAGTTGGTGCTTGTATTGGAGCTAGGGGATCGAGAATTCAGGTAGTGGTCAATGAGTTACGCGGCGAAAAAATCGACGTAATTCGCTGGTCGCCTGACCCGGCGACTTATATTGCCAATGCTTTGAGTCCAGCACGAGTTGACGAAGTTCGATTGATGGACCCCGAAAGTCGGCAAACTCATGTACTAGTGGCAGAAGATCAGTTAAGCTTGGCTATCGGTAAAGAAGGCCAAAATGTTCGGTTAGCCGCTCGTTTGACTGGTTGGAAAATCGATATTAAGGACAAAGCCAAGTACGATTATGAGGGAGAAGACACCAAATTTGCGGCTGTACGTGCGGCATCCGCAGAGCCAATGCCACAAGATGAAGATGACGAATATGATGATGAATATGAGGAAACCGAAGAATTAGAAGAAATGGAGGACATGGATGAGTTGGAACCAGTAGCGCGAAAAACCCTTGAAAAAGTCAAAACTTTTGACAGTAGCGATCGCGAATAGGTACAGTCATAAATAATTACAACTTTTTTTAACAAACAATAACCACATCGGCACGTTTAAAAGCCATGAAACCAAACTATCGGCGTTGCATTAGCTGCCGTCAAGTGGGTTTAAAACTAGAGTTTTGGCGGATTGTCCGCGTGTTTCCTTCTGGGCAGGTACAATTAGATGAGGGCATGGGGCGTTCCGCCTATATGTGCCCGCAAGCGAGTTGCTTAGGAGCCGCTCAAAAAAAAAATCGACTAGGGCGATCGCTACATGCAGCCGTGCCAGAAACACTCTATCAAGTATTGTGGCAGCGTTTGCAAAGCAATTCCCAAAATCCGATTTAAGTTTAGATTGCAAATGTGGTAAAAATCTGAACAACACGCATGAATACAACAGTCATGCTATTTCGTGTAAATAGCCTGGGTGCTGCTCATGGAGTCCAAACACGATTTTTAATCTTGTTAATGCCACAATAGTAATATAAGTGTAGGCATGGAATTCTTCATTCAAATGTTGAACAAAGCAACACTTAAAAACACGTGATTACTCGATTGTGTCTGCCAAGATCCAATCAGCAAACCAAAAAAGCCCAAATTGGCGGCATCAAGAACGCAACCGAGCGCACTTGTTTTTCGTCAATCATCATAATATTGGTGGGGATGCCAGCATTAAACCGAAACATCTCTCTTTCCTATTCCTTGGAGGCACCGGCGACACTTAGAACGGCAACCTAAAAACAGTAATCAAAGGATGGAGATGTCTTTTTCATCTGGCAACCATCCGCTAAAACTGTATTCTTATAGGGGAAGAGTGGATGAACAACGGCAAAGTTAGAATCTATGAATTATCAAAGGAATTGAATTTGGATAACAAAGAGCTATTAGCAATTTGCGACCAGCTCGATATTGCGGTCAAGAGTCATAGTAGTACAATTACAGAATCTGAGGCCGAACGCATTCGCTCGGAAGCCGAAAAGCTTGCGGTGGTAAACGCTACTTCCAAAAAGGATAGTAACGGCGTTCAAAAACATAACTTACAACCAAACGACCGCAACCGACCCCCAGCAACAAACAAACAACAGATTTTAGAAATTCGCAAACCTAAATTGTTAAATAATTCCAGCACTAACGCCGCCGATGCGTCAGGTGCAGCTAATAACCAATTTGCTTTTTCTGAGGCTAACCCCCCCGCTTGCCCCCGACCCTTCGCTCCAACAGTCTTGCCCATGAAGCCGACGGCTCCCATTCGACCCGTACCCCGGAATCAGTCTGAAATCACACAACAACCTGCACCAGCAGATGTGGATCGTAAGCCGAATTCCAATCAGCCAGCCGAAAAAGTCGCAGCTGAGAAACTTGAAAAGCCACCAGGCACAACCCGCGTTAAACCGGACAGACCCCAAAAGCCACAGTTGACGGCACCTCCCACAAGACCCCCAGGTGACGACCCATCCGAGGCGGAAACAGTGGAAATGGCAACTAACTTGCCGGCAATGTCATCTGCCCCTGCGGAAAAACCACTACTAAAGCGCGATCAGCCGGTCAGCAAGCCAAAAGTTGGCAAACCTGCCTCCGCCGACTCTTCGCCACCAATTCCAGGAACTCCAGGAACAGGAACTCCACGTCCAGCACGTCCAGGTGCCCCTAGTAGACCCGACCGCTCCGAACGGCCCGAACAACGAACTCCCAGACCGGGCGCTCCTGTACCTGGTGGCGATGTTCAAAGACCTAGACCGCCCCGCCCCCCTGAAGCAGGAGTGGCTGTACCACCAAGAGCCGCGTCGTCAGGCACTTCCTCTAGGGATACCGGCGGTGGCGGCGATGATGACGATACCACGCCAACAGATTTAATCGAACTCAAACGCCCCACAGCGCCGCGTCTTGTTAAAGGTGGTGCTGTTAAAAAATGGCAAGAAGAGGAAATCGACGAAGCGAAAGAGAAAGCTGGTAAAGGTGTCACCAAAGGTAAACGGGTCAAGCCAATTGTCGAAGACGATTTATTGGATGATGATGATTTGGATGATGACGATCCCGATGCACCAACAATGGTTCAAGTGAGCAACGCAATTGTGCGTCCTCCCAAGCCAAAATCTTCCAGACCCCCACAAGCACCGACTCCAGCCGCAGTCCAACTTCAAAAAAATCGCAAACCATCGCAATCGCGCAGCGAACAACGCGAGCAAAATAATAACCGCCGCCGAGAA
>JANNFJ010000977.1:0-1659 GCA_031379725.1 Calothrix sp. OTE_75_metabat_31 | reverse complement strand
ATTGAAACATTTTCAATAACTGGCTCTAAAATTTTATAACTGTAACCATTTTCAGCAAGTTCGATCGCACACTCGCCAAATTTATCGCTGCTGATAAAGGCTTTGCTGTGCTTTATCGAATCTTTAGGCCAAATTATATTTGCGATTTCTTTATTAAAGAGATACTCGGAAATTATGAACCAAGAGCCTTCGACGCGACCCACTATAACCAAAAACCCTTCGACTCTTCGATTATTTTGATATTGTTCAACCACTGGCTGAAATATTAATTCGGCTTGTGGAAAATCTGAAAACTCTCTAAAAATTTCTATGAGCTGCTTTTCGGATGGCTCAATTGTGTTGGCCATTAGGTTTTTAGCTGTAAGGGTATGGGTGGAATTCAAGCGTTCATACTCGTTCACATCTTTGATGTGAATAGCATTAAGTTCTTCTAACTCCCTTTGTGCAGCCAATGCGGTTGTTGCGAGTTCTATAATTTTTTCTAAATTTGCAATATTCATAATTGACAGTTGTAAATATTGTAGTTAGGGAAATCTGCAACCATCTGTGGTTGCAGATTATGCTGCATCAGGCATTTGTTATTGGCAGCGGGATTTTAGCAGTCCAAATGCCAATCCCAATGCGATCGAGCGCAACGTTAGTAGCGCGATGGGGAAGTTTGCAATTAAATTCCAGCAGCTCTCCGCCGAGCAAATCAAAGCTAGCTATTCCTCCGTTTTCGCTCTGTATCTCAAATGTGCTTGATCCGAGGGCTAGTAGCCAAGCCGTTTGGTTAGCATAGCTTGATAAAGCGCCAGAGTCGTTCGTCAATAACGCCTGGGGCGTAAGTTTTTCTTTGATAATTTGGCTCCCATTGTAGCCAAAATTGATCTCTACCAGCCGCGCAATAAGCCTTCTCAGGCTGTGCGTATTTATCTTTACGCTCTAAAAGATAATCACGAATTTCTGGCCAGTTTTTGATTCTTTTTATCTGCTTTAGCATGAAAATCAAATGTAAAAATTCACTAATTCAAGCGAAGCTTTTAGTCATTTATTTACTTGTTTTTGACGTAAAATGTTATCATTGTTCTTAGTTTAGTGGTTGAAATTAATTTAAAATGAGCGACTTAGAAACTCTTAGGGTCGGGCTAGATACAATATGGGTTACGATAAGCGCTAGTCTGATATTCTTCATGACTGTTGGCTTTTCTTTTCTTGAATCTGGCTTCTGTCAGACAAAAAATCTAGTTAGTGTTTTGACTAAAAACCTTTCTGTATACGGGATTTCCTTTTTGGCCTTTTGGACAATTGGGTTCGCTCTTCAGTTTGCAAGCGGAAACGACCTATTTGGATATAGCGGTTTTTTCCTCACAGGTGCAGACAATAGCCCGTTAACTAACAAACTTTATTCTGGCATATATAGTTCTATTGCCTGGGCTGGTGTTCCTCTACAAACAAAATTCATTTTTCAACTGGGGTTTGCTGCAACTACAGCTACTATAATCAGTGGTGCAGTAGCAGAGAGAATAAAATTAATTAACTATTTAATATTTTGTTTTGTTTTTGTTGCTTTTATTTATCCCTTGATTGGTCATTGGGTATGGGGTGGAGGTTGGCTGAACAAGTTGGGGTTTTACGACTTTGCGGGATCATGTGTCGTGCATGTGACGGGCGGAACTG
>JANNFJ010000956.1:0-2438 GCA_031379725.1 Calothrix sp. OTE_75_metabat_31 | reverse complement strand
TTAAATAGGTTGCAAAAATAAAGTTTGTTACAAAATAAACTGTATTATAGATTTTATGTTTGCTAATAACTAACCATTAAATTTAAAAGTGTAAAAATACTTCTAGCTATATTGAAGTATTGGGGAAGTCTTTTTACTTCAAATTAACTTAACTTTCTAGATGCTTCACTCGTAATTACTCGTAAATCCAGTTATGACCAAAAGAGAACCAGTAATTTCCATAAAACATCTTAATCATTACTATGGTAGAGGAGTGTTGAAAAAACAAATATTATATAATATTAATTTGGATGTATATCCGGGTGAAATTGTAATTATGACCGGGCCATCGGGGTCGGGAAAAACAACTTTACTCAGCTTGATTGGTGGTTTGCGGTCAGTTCAAGAAGGGAGTTTAAAATTTTTAGGTGAAGAGTTATATCGAGCTAATCAGAAAAGATTAGTAAATATTCGTCGTAATATTGGTTTTATTTTCCAAGCACATAACTTGCTCGGATTTCTCAGCGCAAGGCAAAACGTGCAAATGGCAGTGGAATTGAATGACCGGGTTTCTCAAGCACAAGCAATAGCACAATCTGAAGCAATATTGCGCTCGGTCGGTTTGGGACCAAGGGTCAACTACTTCCCCGATAATCTATCAGGGGGACAAAAACAACGGGTTGCGATCGCACGAGCTTTGGTTAATGACCCCGCAATGGTATTAGCAGACGAACCCACAGCTGCTTTAGATCGACAATCGGGACGCGATGTTGTGGAATTAATGCAGCGACTAGCAAAAGAAAAAGGCACTTCGATTTTATTGGTAACTCACGATAACCGAATTTTAGATATCGCTGACCGTATTATCAATATGGAAGATGGAGTTTTAGCAAGCGATTCGCAAAATGTCGTTTTGAGTTACGAATCGGGAATAACTCATAACTAACAGGCAACCATGTACTTGCTTGCCCGAAGGTTTACGCGATCGCCACCATCCACTTCTGTGTAGTTTTACATGCCCTAGCTCATAGATTAAACTAGACAGGTTTGGTAGACTCCGAGTAAGCCCCTAAGCACTAAGAGATTACCGTATGCCTTTGAATGTTGAATTGCTAGAATCCAGCTTTTCGCAGATTCAAGATCGAGAAACTGAGTTTACAACCTGCTTCTACACCAATTTGTTTGCCGATTATCCAATGGTTAAACCGTTGTTTACCAAGACTCACATGGAAGAACAACAAAAGAAACTTTTCAAATCACTTGTCTTGGTAGTAGACAGCCTTCGCAAACCTGATGTGTTGACTAGTGCGCTTAAAGGACTAGGAACTCGCCATGTTCAGTATGGAGTGCTGCCTGAACATTACCCGATGGTAGGCAGTACATTATTAAAAACATTTTCGATTTGCTTAAACCAAGCGTGGACACCAAATACTGAACAAGCATGGATTGAGGCTTATACAGCAGTCACTCAACTGATGCTAGATGGTGCACAATACTCAGCCGACGTTCTAAATCTTCACACTTAAAAAGACTAATGGTGCTAATGTCCACAGTCCCCTAGATTAGATTGGTAGATGCACAAAACATAAATTTATTTTCTATTATTTCCCAACAATCCCAGGTTTTTTTTCAGATACATTATTGGGTCTACTAGTTCGGAAGGTAACATTTACACCCTCATTTGATTGTTCCAATACCAGCAATGGTGTTGGTTTCGCTTTCTGATCCCAATGCATATGAGCTATGCGACCTTGAATCGTCGGTTGCCAGGTATCATTATCTCCGGCAGGACTTAAGTAAGTTTCGATACAATCGATAATTTGGCTAATCGTGGCAGAAGTGGTTTGCGTCGGTAGTTTCATTAGTTTGATTTGAATACGAAACAGTACTCGCTTTTTAATGTTTGGTGCAGTGCCTGTTTCATGCTCGACATCAAAAATTTCATCAACCTGCCGTCCTACATTGCTAGCTATGCCGACAACCCCGGTATTCGCTTGACTTGGGCGTAATGCTTGGGTAATTTTATCTTTAACTTTGATTTTGACTTGATTGACAATGGCAAAATGGAATACTTCCTCATCCATCCGCATTCGCAGATAATCGAGGTTAAATTCCCGCGAGTTGATTAAATCGGGGTTGGCTTCCATTTTGCGAATGGTTTCTAAAGCCAATTTTAGCTTTTTCTCAAGTTCACGGACTCGGAAATGCTCAAATCTAAGTCTTTTCTGGTGTTTATCGAACTTGATTTTGCCATATATAATCAAAGCTACCAATAAGAACCCTAAACCAGCCGATGTTCCTACCCAAATTGGGAGTGTTTGTGAGTCGCTAGCTGTTATTGGCTCGGTTTTTTGGGAAGTTTGAGTCACCTTTTTGGCTGTTGACCCTGATGATTGAGCTATATAAATCGAAGTAGGCATAACTGGTACGCATAAAAAATTGAGGCTCTTTATTTAGGA
>JANNFJ010000884.1:0-2271 GCA_031379725.1 Calothrix sp. OTE_75_metabat_31 | reverse complement strand
AGGTCAAGGTGGTGCTGGTGGAACAATTAGTGTAGCTCCAAAGGGTTCACCATTATCATTATCTGCAGGTTATTTAGCTGGTGGTAGTGGATCTAATAATCGTGCCAGCAGTCCATTGTCTGGAGAAGGTTTGTTCGATGGAAACTATGCGATTTTGGGGCAACTCGGTTTCCAAGCTAGCAAGCAGTTTGGTTTAGGTCTTACGTATGCCCACTCTTTCCAAAATGGTCGTATTATTCGTAATGGCGTAACTACTGGTAGTAATGTCAATTTGTTTGAAGGTACGGGTAGCGATTTAGCAAGTGCGCCTTTTGGAAGTAATCTTACCAATGTTCCGACTACTGCCAATCATTATGGTGTACAAGCTAACTTTAGATTTAGTGAAAAACTTGCTCTTGGTGGTTGGTACGGTATGGCTGACATCGAAGGAAAAACTCCAGGGGGAGGTAATAATACTTTCGATGCAACTGCTACATATTGGGCTGGAAATTTAGCCCTTAGAGACTTTGGCAGCAAAGGTAGTTTGCTTGGTGTTACTTTTGGTCAACCACCTAAAATTACAGGTAGCAATTTTAGAAGCGCTGGTGTTCGCCAAAAAGATCCGAATACTTCCTATCAATTAGAAACTTTGTACCGATTGCAACTCAATGACAATATTTCTGTAACTCCGGCTTTACTTGTAATTTTCAACCCAGAACATAACGACAGAAACGAAACTGAATACATTGGTACATTGCGTACAACGTTTAATTTCTAATATTTCTTAGTTGTAGGCAAGCTGCCTGCGCTGCAGTTTTAATAAAAAAGCCCGCTGAACGGCGGGCTTTTTTATGTGTTTTCTCGAAACCCACATATTGTGGGGGCACGATATATCGTGCCCCTACGTCGTTATTACAGGCAATTTGACGCATATCATTCTTCTGGTTTCTTTAGATTTGTGGGTGGTCTGTCACTACTCCAAGCCCACCAAACGTAACCACATTGACAATGATAAAACTCTTGCCATTTACGACGATATAGGTCGGTGGTAACGGGTGCGCGTCGATTAATCCAAACTTGTGTTGCTTCCAAACTGCTTGAATGGCAATTGGGGCAGTGAAATCGATGAGCATGAATTGCCTGATTTGTCCATTCAGGCGGAGTAGGTGCGAAGGCTTCCATTAGGTAATTTTATAAACTTAATTTTATAGACTTATTAGTTAATTATGGCTGGTTATTGGTGATATTGATAACTTAAATTGGCGACAAATTTATATTTTGCATAATTTTTACTTTTGAGATTCTCCTTTATATGGGATATTACTTTTATACAGTTATTTTTATGTAAATTGACCGCAAGTTGAGACGTGATAAATCACATTTTTGTGCGTCTGCCTTGAGTAGGTTGGGTGGAACTAAGTGAAACCCAACAATTATGTTGGGTTTCGCTTCGCTACACCCAACCTACGAACTACGAACATTACGAACACCAATTAACAATAATTATAAATCAAAAAGAATGGAACCAAACGTAGAAATTCGCCGTTTGATAGACATATTGCCTGCATCGGGACGGATGACAACAAAAATTATTAGTAAACCCGAACAGACAAAAGTAATAGATGCTGCATTTCCACTACCTTGGAATCAAGATAGACCTGTATACATTAACTTCGATTTGTGGCGACGATTGCCAAAACCGCAACGCGATATGTTGATGTTACGCACGGTAAGTTGGCTGACAAATGTGAAATGGTTTAAGCCCGATATCTATCAAGGTGTGGTGGTGGCTGGGCTATTGGGTGGAATAGTTGAATCTACTCAACGGGATGCAGTGGGTATTGTTGCTGCACTTGGGTTGACTGGAATGGGAATCATGCGAATTTGGAAAATGAATAATTCGCAAGAGTCAGAAATAAATGCCGATAATACTGCAGTTCAAGTTGCCCAGCGTCGGGGTTATTCGGAAGTTGAAGCTGCCGAACATTTACTTGCTGCTATTGAAGCAATGGTAAAGATTGAAGGACATTCGGGGTTAGATTTTAACGAGTTAGTGCGCTGCCAGAACTTAAAAGCGATCGCTGGATTTTCTCCGGTCGGTATTCCCAAAAAATCGATGAAAATAGAATACAAGTAATAATTGATATCTTGTATCAACTATCACGAAACTGCAAAAATTACTAGATAAATAGATATTTTTCGACTATATTTTCTACCCGCATTGGGTTGCAAACCCAATGCTAACAGCACAAGTCCTTTAAAAAGGACTATTCTTTAAAAATATGATTCTAC
>JANNFJ010000827.1:0-2607 GCA_031379725.1 Calothrix sp. OTE_75_metabat_31 | reverse complement strand
GAAAATTCCTGTTTTGACCAACCACGTTTGTTTAAGTCGGATCATAGTCGGTTTGTTTATTTTCAGAAGGAAGATGGTAATCCAGATTATGAAGCTTATGATGATACCTACTCCCAGGTAGTTTTGATGTGCGGATTGCCTGGTTCGGGGAAGGATACTTGGATACAAGCAAATTTGCCCGATTGGAACGTAATTTCCCTCGATAAGTTGCGGCAAATTATGGGTGTTGCACCTGACGAAGACCAAGGAGTAGTTGCTAACGCAGCAAAAGCGATGGCCAAAAAATATCTGCGAGAGAAACAATCGTTTGTTTGGAATGCAACTAATCTCAACCGTCAGTTACGCACAATGCTGATTCAATTGTTTTTTAGTTATCAAGCTAGCGTTCGTATTGTCTATTTAGAAGCTCCTTGGGATGAACTGTTACAGCGAAATCGGAGCCGTTTTGCTAAAATTCCGGAGCAAGTACTTTACCGGATGAAGATTCGTTTAAATGTGCCTAATATTACTGAAGCGCAACAAGTGGATTGGGTAGTTGATTGACTTTTTGAAGTATTTATTGTGTTCAAAAAAACGAAACCTGAAGCGATCGCATTCCCCTGTTTCCCTTTTGCCTTGCAATATTGGTACAAATATAAGTTTTGGTAATGCTACTAACAATTTAATTTGTAATATTTTTAGGAGTGAGATAAAATCATGGATTGTAGTTATTATTCAATATTTGCACGAAATAGCTCTATTTTTGTACAAACTAAACTTGGTAATATCAAGCAACTCTCGATTAGAGGCAGACAAAAGTGAAACCAGAACTTCCAGAACTTCCAAAACGCGACAATTCCTCAGAACCAAAGTCCGAACCAAAGTCCGAACCAAATCCAGAATCAACCTCAGAATCAAAGCCTAGTTTTTCCAAGCCTAAGCTTTATGTAGAACCTGACCCAACACCGAGTCAGCATATCCGGATTTTGGAGTGTAATAAAGAAGTTAGCCGGATATTTTATGAATGTTACCACTGCAAGCAAGGATTTCTAACTGAATGCCAAGGAACTCCCCCACTTCAAGAGATGGATCTCAAATGTTCTAATTGCGGCAAAACAGCTATTAAATTGTTGACGAATAAAGTCATTTCCACAACACCAATTCCTTCCCCTTGGGGGTAATAGAAAATGGGGTTGGGGGAATTGGAAATTGTTATTACTAACAATTTCCAATTCCCAACCTCATTTTAAATTAACAAACTTTTAACTTAATTTAAGCTCAAATCTTTCGCCCGGTAATGGTTCAACTACTTCTGTTTTCAGGTTATTTTCTGCTAAAGCAGTCCGAAATTCATTGGCATTACCTTGACTACGCAATAGCGACATTAATAAGCCTTCAAACATAATATCTCCACCAGCCGCTGTCGGCATAATTACTTGCGGTTTTAGCCATTCTAAAAGTTGAATAGCACTTTTTTTACCCTTAATAATTGACCCAACAAAAGGAATTTCTAAATCGATAATAGGGGTAATTACAACATCCACTGGAGCTATATTTTTCAGCGAGGGGGAATGATTTCCGTGGGGTTCGTAATAAAGTGTAGTGTTATTCGTTAAATCTACAAGTAAATAGCCATTTTCTACAAGCATTGGCCCAACTAGCGAACCAGGTTTTGCTTGGATTTTCAGCTTTTGCCCAAGGGTAAAAGATTCTTCATGTTCTAATACCGTTACTTGAGTGTAACCTAGTTGCCGAACCACTTTTGCCGCATTAGGAGAAGCAACAACTGGAATATTACGGTCTAGTTGCTGAAGTGTTGCTGGATGTGCGTGGTCTTCTAATCCTTGAGATAGCAAGATTAAATCGATATTTTCTGGAATCGGACGAGGATCTAGACGAGAACCTTTAAAAAGCCACGGGAGATTACCAAATACTAACGTTCCCACTAACCAAGGGTCAAGCAGAATCCGCTGACCTCCCATTTCAATCAACCAAGAGTTACTATCTAACCAAGTGATATACATTTTTACATTCCTTAATATCTTTTTACATAGAGTACCACGCAACAAGCGATACATATTTAATACTCTTTAATAAAACATACTCTATGGAATATTCTCTGTACAATTCAATGTCACAATGTCAAAGTGCAGCAATCTGTGTGTTCTTGTAAATATTAATATATTGTGTAAAATGAAACAAGTTATTTCCGAGAATCATATTCAAGCATTAAAGCTAATTATTCCGATATTTAACGAACAGAATATAACTTATCGAGTTACAGGTGGGTTAGCAGGAAATTTTTACGGTTCGGAATGGCAATTATATGATATTGATATCGAAGTTGCCCAAAAGGATATTAATAAAATTGTTGATTTATTTAGAGAATATATTGTTATTGATTTAATGCGGTTAGTTGACGACGAATTTGATTTACTTATGCTAACTTTAGAAATTCATAGTGTCGATATTGAAATCAATCAAGCCGAAGATGCTTTTATATTTTCTGAAGATGCGACAATTAAGTTAGACGATGATTTATCAAAATTCAATCTAATTAGTTTTGAAGGATTAGAGATTAGAGTAAAGCCTTTGTCAGAAATAATTGCATATAAAGAATTATTAGGT